>DAISIS010000134.1:0-11906 GCA_036821925.1 Pirellulaceae bacterium | reverse complement strand
CCAGCAGTTCGGCGCGCGAGTCGACCCCCAGTTTCTTCATGATCCGTGCGCGGCGGTTCTCGACGGTCCGGACGCTGACGCCGAGTTCCTTGGCGATCGTGCTGTTGGTCTTGGCGGCCAGCAGCAGTTCGAGCACCTGGCGTTCTGGCGCACTGAGTTGGCGGAACCGGCGGGTGGCGGCTTCCTGTTCCTCGCGTCGCCGCCACTGCTCCTGGTCGCGGCGGATGGCCTCCTGGATGCTCTCGACCAGCTCCTGCATGCGGAACGGTTTTTCGAGGAAGTTGAGTGCGCCGTGGCGCATGACTTCAACCGCCAGGCGGACATCCGCATAGGCGCTGATCACGATCACGGGGAGCTGGAGATGGGCGGCCGCCAGTTGCTCCTGGAGCGCCACGCCGCTCATTTCGGGCATCCAGACGTCGAGGACCAGGCAGGCAGGTCCGGTCGGCCGGTAATGGTCGAGAAATTCTCGCGCAGAGCCGCAGGCAACGGCCCGCAGGCCGATCTGCTCGATGACCTTCACAATCGGTCTAACCGCGTCCTCGTCATCATCGACGACATATACGGTGGCTGACGCTGTCATGGTCGACCCTTTCGCCCGACACAACGGACCTGGA
Organism: Pirellulaceae bacterium; assembly: GCA_036821925.1. Lineage (GTDB taxonomy): Bacteria > Planctomycetota > Planctomycetia > Pirellulales > Pirellulaceae > JAAYDI01. The sequence goes on along the minus strand of DAISIS010000134.1, from coordinate 11,289 downwards.
GCTGATCAGTCGCGCGGGGCACTGCCGAGTTGCGTCGCGGGGCTACCACGGCTGCTGCCCCGCGCAGCAGACCGTTTGCGCGACTCTTCGCGACACAACACTGCCAGTTCGATCCCGGCTGCCTCCAGCCGTTCGAGATCGGCGTTTGCCGCGAGCTGTCTGATCGAACGGGCCTTCTCCGAGACACGCGAGAAGCCGTACATGGCAGCCATGCCCTTCAACCCGTGCGCCACTTCGGCCAGGGTGTCGAAGTCACCTGCCTGCAGTGCGCGCTCGAGGGCCTCGGCCTTCAGGGCCAGTGTGCCGGCATACTCGTCCACGAGTTGTTCGATTGTAGCATCATCCACGAGTCCATCGAAGAGCTTGTCTGCCTCGGGCAGGTGGGGCGGCAGCTCTGATTCGGGGGGCGTCCCCGCGGGCGGGGACGCCGCCGCGCTCACGTAGCGTTCCAAGATGCGGAAGAAGTCCCCCTGGCTGACCGGCTTGGACAAGTAGTCGTCGCAGCCCGCTTCGAGGCACCGCTCGCGGTCCCCGCGCATCGAGTGGGCGGTCAGTGCGACAATCGGCCCCTCCCATCCGTTTTCGCGCAGCCGCCGCGTGGCCTCGTAGCCGTTCATGGCGGGCATGCGGATGTCCATCAAGATCAGGTCAAATGGTCTGCCGGCCGATTTCGATGCCAGCGCCTGCTGGCAGGCCGCCAGGCCGTTGTCGGCCAGCGCGAGTTCCAGGCCGGTCGGGGCCAGCGTACACCGCATCAGCTGTGCCATTTCCGGGGCGTCATCCACCAGCAGGATTCTGCCTCGGAGCGACGTGAGCGGTGACGCGGCGGCGCGGTCGGCACGCGGGTGCCCGGCGGGCCACGCACCGGGCTGCGGTACGTCGGCCCCGTCGGCCGCCTGAGCGTCGATAGTCAGCGTGAAGACGCTGCCCTTGCCCGGTTCGCTCGTGAGCTCGATGCCGCCACCGAGCATCTCCGCCAGGCGCCGGGAGATGCTCAGCCCCAGCCCGGTGCCGCCGAACCGCCGGGTCGGCGACATGTCGGCCTGCGTGAACGGGTGGAAGATGGCTTCCCGGTGTTCCTGGCTGATACCGATCCCGGAATCGGCCACGTCGAACTGCATGCGCGCGCGACCGCTGTGGCCGGCCGTCCAGCGGACGGTCACGCGCACTCCGCCAGTGTCGGTGAACTTGATCGCGTTGGCGACCAGGTTGATCAGGATCTGTCGGACCCGCAGCGGATCGGTGCGGATCGAGCCTGGCAGCGGCTCATCATACTGCGCCTCCAGGCTCAGGTGCTTCTCCTGGGCCCGCACCTGGAGCAGCGCGAGGACATCTTCCACGATCTGCCGGGGGGGCCATTCCGTGTATTCCAGCTGGAGTCTGTCGGCTTCGATCTTGGAGTGGTCGAGGATGTCGTTGATGATGGCCAGCAGGTTGTCGGCATTGCGCTGGATGGTCTGCAGGTGCTCGCTCTGTTCCTGGGGCGTGCTCTGCCCCGACATCAGCAGCTGGGCGAAGCCGGTGATCGCCGCCATAGGGGTGCGGATTTCGTGGCTCATGTTGGCCAGGAACTCGCTCTTGGCCCGGTTGGCCGCTTCCGCGGCGATCTTGGCGCGCACGAGATCCTGCTCGGCACGCCGGCGAGCCTGTTCCGCTTCGTTCGCCTGCAGGGCAAACGCCAGATCTGCTGCCAGCTGATCGAGCAGATGGAGCTCGTCGTCGTCAAAGGCGGCCGGTCGATCGGCGTATACGGCCAGCGCGCCGAAGAGCCGATCGTCGTGGATCATCGGCACCGCGGCCAGCGAGCGGAAGCCGCGCGTCAGAGCCGCCTCGCGCCAGGGGAGGAAGTCCGGGTCCATGCCCGTGTCGTGACAGACCTGGATGCGCCGTTCGCGCAGGGCGACTCCGACCGGTCCGCGCCCCGTGTCGTTCCGGTCCCAGGTGATGACGACGTTGTCCAGGTAGCCCAGCGCTCTGCCGGCGCATGCCAGGGGCAGGACGCGTTTCGAATCGCGTGTGATCCCCCCGATCCACACCAGCCGGTACCCGCGCGTGCGCGCCAGGATGTGGCACGCCTCGCTCAAAAGCCTATCCGGGTTGTGCTCCCGCACGATCAGCTGACTGATCTCCCGGATGGCGTTGAGCACGTCGTTCAGGTGCTGGATGCGCGAGTGGGCCCGCCGGCGCTCCGTGATGTCCCGCGTGACCCCCTGCACGCCGAACGGCCGGCCGTCGGCGTCCACCAGGATCTGGGCCCGGACCTCAACCGGCACGCTGCGACCGTTCCGGTGCTCCAGTTCCGTTTCGACCACCGTGCCGGTGTGGTGTGCCAGATTGGCGAGCTCGCGCGCGAGCAGTGCTTCCACGCGCTGCAACTCCGCAGGTGCGCAGTACATGCTCAACGGTGCTCCTAGCAGCTCTTCCGCCGTATAGCCAACCAGTTGATAGCATGCCGGGTTGATGTAGGTTGTCCGCAGATCGAGATCCAGCTGCCAGATCACGTCCAGCGTGTTTTCGGCCAGCAGCCGATAGCGTCGTTCGCTTTCGCGGAGTGCCGCCTCCACGGCCACATGGTCCTCGAGCAAGCTCAAGAGCGCACGGCGGGAATGATCGGATTCGTTCAGCCAGCGGCGCAGTTCGCTTTCCGATGCGCGCAACTGTGTCTCGACCTGCCGGTACCGGCTGATGTCGCGAAACTCCCACAGGATGCGGGGCCTGCCGCCAATCTCCACGATCTTCGCCGACATCAGATGGATCAGGTTCCGAGACTTCTGCAGCAGTGAGTATTCGACGTCGCGGATGTAGCCGACCTTGCGCAGCAGCGCGAAACACCTCTCGCGATCGGCCGGGTCGACCCACAAGCCCAAGTCGCAAGCCTTCCTGCCGACAGCTTGCTCGCGACTGACGCCGGTCATGCGCGTCCAGGCATCGTTGACGTCGACAACCTCGCCCGTGTCCATTTCGCTGATGGCCATGGCGTTGCTCGAGAAGTGGAAAACCACACCCGGCTCGAGCCCCGTGGTGGCGGGCGGTGGAGCAGCGGCCGTGCCGCGCCGAGCGGCGGTGATCGCTGGCGGTTCCGGGTGAGGGGCGTCGTCCGTCATGGCTTGTCCTCCTCCGGCATCGCGGTGGGCCGTGCCTGGTCGTCAGATGTCAGGTCACCCGTGTCGTCAACCGACTGGCCGTAACGCGGCGGTTCACCCAGGCGGACCAGCAGCTCGTTGACCTCCGCTTTGAGTTCCAGGATGCGGTGCTCGCGCCCCAACGTTACCTTGTGCCAGCGCCGGAGCTCATCCAGTTGCTGCTGAATCTGCCCCTCGGTCCGCTTGCGCTCGGTGATGTCGAAGTGCGACACGACAACGCCGCGATCCAGCGAAGGTAGAGGCGTCACGGTCATGGTGAACCAGCGCTGCTGATCCGGGGAATGGCAGGAATACTCGAGCGTAAAGCTCGGCAGCCGCCCAGCGAGCACACGGCGGATGCCGTCGTCTGCGGCCTGGGCGCCTTGGGAGGAGTCGCCGGTACTCTCGCGGCAGACGTCCAGATAATTGACGCCAACACCTGTACGCTGTGCCGGCCCGCCGCCAGCCGGGCCATTCTCCAGGGCAAAACGCTTCCACGGTTCGTTGACGGCCACGATCACGCCGTGCGAATCGATCACGGCGATGTGGGCGGCGACGGAATTCAGGATGGCACGTCCGAACTCCTCGCTCTCGCGCAACCCCCGTTCCGCACGCCTGCGTTCCGTTGTCACCTCCGTGTCGGCCCGGTGGCTGTGGATCGCCATTTCGATGGCCACGTGCAGCGCTTGGTTCTGGAACGGTCTGACGATGTAGCCACATGGCTTCCCCGCCTGAGCCCGCGTGAGCGTGGCCTCTTCGGCGGAGTCTATCATCAGCACGACGGGGATGTCGTATTGCCGGTGGATGGCCTGCGCTGTACTCGAGCCGTCCAGGCGGCCCGCCAGATCGACGTTGATCAGCACCAGGTCCGGCTGCAGGTGGCCGGCCAGTGCCACCGCCTGTGCTCCCTCGCCGGTCTGACCGGCCCGTTCATAGCCGAGCAGCGTCAGGGCTCGATCCAGCTCGCACGCCGCGGCCGCGTCGTGTTCCACGATGAGAATTCGGCGTCTCGGCACGGGGCTCCTCCTGGCAAGTCTCGGTCGTTAGCGACGCAGATGGCACGTCCACCACGGCGCTGGGCCCTGCAGGAGGTCCGGCTCGATCCAGAAGACCGCTGCGCCCCCCGCCTCCTGTCCAGCGGGTGCCCAGGCATGTGGGATGCACCGAATGTACCGGCCCGATGCGTCCGTGGGTATGCCAACTCCCCAAAAGTCACCCGCCCGATCCCTGTTGGGCTGGGAAAAATGGGGAGTTTGCCGCATTTTAAAGTATATTACCGAAGATTCGGTGGGTCCGGATGCACGTGCTGCAGGTTCATGGGGGCGAGTAGCAGGGTGCGTGATTCTGCCGAGTTGGGTTGCGGCGGCAGGGACGCCGGAAGCTGCGACAGGACGTTTTATCAGTAGGGTCCGGCCCAGCGGGGGTCCGTCGGCGCGGTGGGGAGGCAGCCCATGAAGAGGAACGGTCGGTGGCGGAGCCGGTGGATCTACAAATGGTCGCTGATCGGGTTATTTGGCGTAGCCGCCCTGATTCTGGCCGTCGGCGGAGCCTGCCTGTATCGCCAGGAGGTACGGAGTGTACGGCGCGACAAGGTGCGTGACCTGGAAGCGGTTGCGGCCCTGAAGGTCGACGAGATTACCGCCTGGCGTGACGAGCGGCGCGCGGATGCCCGCGTGCATTCGCAGCGGCCGTCCTTGCGTGCGGCGGTGGTTCGGTGGCAAGCCGGGGTGCACGAGGAACAGCTGGATGCGGAGGTGCGCGAGAGCCTCGAACTGGTGAGCATGTGTTACCGGTACGCGGACATCGTGGTGGTCGGCGCCGATGGCACGATTCTCCTGTCGCTCGATCCCCGGTTGAAGGTGCTCGACGACCAGAGCGCCCACCTGGTCCGGCAGGCTGTCACGCGCCGGGAGACGGTCTTTGGGGACTTCTTCCGGTGCGCTGTCGGGAAAGAGATCTGTGTAGACGTCGTGGCGCCGATCTGCGACGCGGAGCAGCGCTGCATCGCGGCGCTCGTGCTGCGGTCGGACCCCGAGCGATTCCTGTACCCGTTGATCCAGTCCTGGCCGACGCCGAGCCGCAGTGCGGAGACGGTGCTGGCGCGTCGGGAGGGCGATGCGGTGTTGCTGCTCAACGAACTGCGTCACGCCGGCGAGCCGGCCCTCACCTTGAGGATGCCGCTGGCGAACGGCGACGCGCCGGCGGCGCAGGCGGTGCTGGGACGCACGGGGCTGGTCGAGGGGCGGGATTACCGCGGGGTGCCGGTAGTGGCGTACGTCCGGGCGGTCACAGGCTCGCCCTGGTTCCTGGTGGCCAAGACCGATGCGGACGAGGTGTATGCGGAGGCGCGCCACCGCGGGCGATACGTGGTCCTGTTCGTGGTGCTTTCCATTCTGATGGCCGGCGTTTCCGCGGCCTGCCTGTTCAGCTTCCTGCAGCAGGCGACCTACCAGCGTCTGTACCGTGTGGAGAAAGAGCGGCGGCAGATCGAGGAGGAGATCCGGGCGGCGTTCTACAGCATTGGCGACGGTGTGATCTCGACGGATGCCGCAGGTTGTGTCACCCGCATGAACCGGATCGCTGAACAGCTCACAGGCTGGCGCGAGTGCGAGGCGAAAGGACGGCCTGCGCAGGACGTGTTCCAGATCGTCAACGAACAGACACGGGCTGCGGTGGACAGCCCTGTCGCGCGCGTGCTGCGCGAGGGCACGGTTGTCAACCTCGCCCACCACACGCTGCTGATCGCCCGCGACGGGACCGAACGCCCGATCGCCGACAGCGGGGCACCCATCTTCGACGACAGGGGGCGGATCGCCGGCGTCGTGCTGGTCTTCCGGGACCAGACCGAAGACCGCCGGACGCAGCAGACGCTGCGGCAACGCGAGGAGCAGTACCGCATGCTGGTCGAGCAGGCGCATGACGTGCTGCTCCGCATTCTGCCCAACGGCACGATTGACTACTGCAGCCCGGTGATCGCCGGCTTTGCCGGCTACCTGCCGCAGGAAGTGGTCGGCCAGCCGATCGGGAAGTACTTTGCCGACAGCCAGCAGTTGGAGCAGACCATGGCTCTCCTGGCCAAGACCGTCGTGACGCGGCAGGCCAACTCGGTCGAATTTCTCTATCAGCCCAAGACCGGCGCGCCGTTCTGGGTAGAGGTCAACGGCCAGCCGGTCATCGAGCACGGCGCGGTGACGGCGATCCACTGCACGATGCGGGACATTCACGAACGCAAGCGGGCGGAGGAATCGCTCAGCGAGAGCCGGGAAGAGCTGCAGAGCATTCTGCGTGTGGCGCAGGACCCCATTGTCATGATCGACCCGCAGGGCTGCATCACACTCTGGAACCAGGCGGCGGAACGGGTGTTCGGATACACGGCCGAGGAATCGCTGGGACGCAGCCTGCACACGCTGGTGATGCCCGCCCGGCTGCGAGACGCCCACCAGACAGGGTTCGCGGAATTCGTGCACACGGGGACCGGGGCGGCGATCGGAAAGGTGGTCGAACTGCCGGCGATGCGGAAAGGGGGGGCCGAGTTCCCGGCGGAACTGTCGATTGCCGCTGTGCCGCTGCGCGGCCAGTGGTACGCGGCCGGTATCATCCGCGACATCACCGCGCGCAAACGCGACCAGGAAGAACTGCAGCACTACTCGGCCGTGCTCGAGGCAGCCAACAAGCGTCTGGAGGAGTCGGCCCGGATGGCGGAGGCGGCCACGCGCGCCAAGACCGAGTTCCTGGCCAATATGAGCCACGAGATTCGCACACCCATGACGGCGATCCTCGGCTACACCGATCTGCTGCTCGACGATTCGCTCGATGCGGCCGAACACGCGGCCTACCTCGCGACTGTCCGCCGCAACGGCGAACACCTCCTGCAGCTGATCAACGACATCCTGGACTTGTCGAAGATCGAAGCCGGCAGAATGGATGTGGAGTTCGGGCCGTGCCCGCTGCAGGCCACGGTCAATGAGGTGGTCAACATGATGCGACCCCGCGCCGAGCAGCGCGGCAATACGCTGGCAGTGCGATTTCGCGGTCGGCTGCCCGAGACGATCGATACCGACAGCACGCGGTTGCGGCAGGTGATGGTCAATCTGGTGGGGAATGCGGTCAAGTTCACTGACCACGGCCGCGTGCAGGTCGATGTATCGTTTCTGCCCGCCTGGCGGGCCCGCCAGGCCGCGGTGTGTGTGGCGGTGACCGACACCGGCATCGGCATTCCGCAGGAATCGCTGGGGCGGATCTTCGAGCCGTTCACCCAGGCAGAGGGTTCGACGACGCGCAAATACGGCGGCACGGGGTTGGGGCTGGCCATCTCCCGCCGGCTGGTTGCGGCCCTGGGAGGTGAGCTGACGGTCGAAAGCACTCCCGGCCAGGGAAGCACGTTCACGGTCACGATTCCCACCGGAAATGCCTGGGACATGAGCTCCCCCGCATCGCTCGGAGACAGCGTGTCGGGCACATCCGCCACGGGATACTCGACCCCCGCGGCCGACGCTCTGCAGGGGGTCCGCATCCTGCTGGCCGAGGACAGCCTCGACAGCCAGATGCTCATCCGCACCGTGCTGGGCCGGGCCGGGGCCGAGATTGAGATTGCCAACAACGGGCGGGAGGCCGTCGAGCGTGCCCTGGCGGGCGCCTTCGACGCCATTCTCATGGACATCAATATGCCCGAACTGGACGGGTACGAAGCGACACGCCAGCTGCGCGCACGGGCGTACACCCGTCCGATCCTGGCCCTGACGGCCAACGCGATGGCAGACGACTGCCAACGCTATCTGGTGGCCGGGTGCGATGCGCACATCGCCAAACCGATCGATCGCCGGCACCTGATTGACACGATCCAGCGTGTTGTCGGGACGTCAGCCCGGCCGGACGCGGCGTCTGGGCCCGATCCGTGCGACGCTGCGGGGCACGCCCCCGCCCCGGATGACCTCGTGGCCCCGGTCGCCGCGGAACCGCCACCGCCTGCTGCGCTGGCCGGGTTGCCGCCGCTCGCAGAGGGCCTGGCGGATGAGGTTCGCGCGCGGGCCGGCGGTGGACTTGCCGAATGCGGCGAACCGGGAAGCGGTCTGAGCGTCTTACCTGATGTTACCTGATGTCGGTCTGCGCGGCCGAGTGCCGGGTGTTCTGTGCCCCGGGGTGGGAACGCGCTTGGACGGCAACGGGTGTCACGGGACCGCGTGTGCGATGAAGACGAAGCCCAAATCCGCAGGCAAGATGCGAGCGGCGCCGACGCTGGCGGCCACGGTGGCGGGTGAGGATCTCGCGTGCGGGGACTTCGTCGCGCTGCTCCACGAATTCGTGGACGTTCCGTCCTACATGTGGCCGTGCGATGGGTTCAGGCTCTCGCCGCATGAACTGGTCCGGTTGAAGTTCTTCCCCAGCCAGGCGGGGCAGCCGCTGCGCGTCATCACCATCTGTCTGCCCTTCGTCTATGCCAAGTCGGCAGACGGGGTGCTGACCACCATCGACACGCGGCAGGCACAACTGGTGCGGCTGGATCGGCGGTGTGCCAAGTCGGTCTGGAAGGCGCTGCGGTCCGGCGGCACCCCGGCGGCGGCCGATCCGCCTTGACCCGCCGGGGCGTGGACCAGCGTGCGGCGGCGCGGGCCGACGTGCCCTCGGCGCGCCGCGGAGCATATCGCCTCCACCGCGCGGCCCGCGGGCACATCTGGTCCGTGGGCCTGCCGGTAAGCAGCCGGGATTTCGAATGCGTTTCGACTGCTATTTCGGCATCGGAAGCACGACCGGCGCGTTCTCGGTGAGCGAGACTTCGCCTTCCTTGCCGTCGATCTTGTACTTAATCTTGAGCTGCTTCCCGACGTTAGGAACCGGGTCGCCGCCCAGACTCTCGTTGTACGTGGCGTTTGGCAGGAAGATGATGCGGTAGTTCTTGGCGTACTGGCGGAGTTCCGCCGTGACGTCCTTCATCTTGTCCCCGGCGCCGTATTCGGCCTTGATGATTTCCAGCTGCACGGCCTCGTGGCCGGCCTGGGCCAGGGCGCGGCCGAGTTCCGCTCGGTTGATCCCCTGGCTGGCCATGCCCGCCACGACGAGCATGGCTTCATCTTTGAGCGCCGGGAACTGGGCGGCCTCTTGGGCAATCGCCTGCATCTCGTCGCTGGGATAGCGCAGGAGGACCTCCAGCACCAGCCGCTTGTCGGCGTCACGATCGGCCACCTCCAGGGCGGTGCGGCACATGGCCGCACGCTGCTGGGCGTCCATGTCGAACTGCCGGGCGATGCGGATGTAGGCCCGGATCGCGCGGGACTTGAGCCGCTCGTCCTGGATGGCGTTGTGCAGTTCGAGCAGGACGGGAGCGGCGTCTGCCGAGCCCCACTGTCCGAGCACCTGGAAGGCCGGGTCGCGCAGCGCCTCGTCCTCGGCTCGCGCGGCAGCGGCCACGGCAGCGAGCGACTTGGCGCCGCCGATGACGGCCAGCGTCTGCAGGATCCGGGGCTTCGCCGGTCCGCTGGCGGCCTGCAGCGCTTCGGCCACCTGGGTGGCCACGGCGTCGCGGTCCGCCGCCCGCAGGCAGATGGCGCGAATGGCGTTGTCCAACGCCACGGCCTCCGGCTCCTCATGAATCACGTTCAGACGCGCGATCAGCTTGGGCAGGTCGGCGGTATCGAGCATGGCACCCAGCCCGGCCAGGGCGGCGGCCCGCACTTCCATGCGGGTGTCGTCGGCCGCCTGCCACAGCGCCGGCGCAGCGGCAGCGGTACGCCGCCGCGTCGCCAACTCGATGAGCACGGTCCGCGTCTTGCCCTGCGCCTCGGCCAGCTGCTTCACCAGCTGCTCGTCCACCGCCGGGTCCTGCAGGCTTTCGAGCGCATCGAGCGCGGCCGGCGCCACCTCGGCGCTGCCTTCAACTGCCGCGGCCAGCAGTGCGGGGACGCACGAGGCGTCGCCGACGCGTTTGAGCGCGCGGAGCGCGGTGACGCGCAGTTGTTCGTCGCTGCTCTGCGCCGCCTCGAGCACGGCCGGCAAGACCTGGGGCGCGCCCCGATCGGCCAAGGCCAGGATCAGCAGCCCCTGCCGCTCGATGGGGGCCTTGGGCAGCGTGTCCAGCAGCGCGGCGGTGACGGCCGGGCCCGGCGACTCCATGGCAGCCCGCACCGCGGCGGCGGCCAGCGCGTAGTCCGGACCCTGGATGGCCTCCACCAGGAGCGGAATCCCGTCCTGGCCGCGGGCGAGGATCGCCCCGCGCAAGGCCGCCACACGCACCTGGGCCGGGGCGTCCGCCACCGCGCGCACGTCGTCGTAGATCGCCTGCGCCGCGGCTGCCTGACCGGCGTGCGCCAAGGCCTCAGCGCAGCGGAACAGCCCTTCGCAGATCGCCGTCTGGTTGCGGCCGGCTGCGCCTGGCAGCACCTGCCGCAGCGCCGCGGCGGCCTCCGGCGTGCCGATGCAGCCCAAGGCGCGCGCTGCCGCCTGCACGGTCTCGCTGTCGGTACCGGTGAGCAGGGCGGCCAGCGCCGGCACCGCCTGGCCGTCACGCCGGGCACCCAGGCTGCCGATCACTCCCAGCTGCGGCCGGCCCTGGACTTTGCCGAGCGCGTCGCGGAAGGCCGCATCGACCGCGGGGTCCGGGATCGTTTCCAGGGCGTAGCGGGCCATGTGCGAGAGTTTTTCGTCGCCCAGCAGCGCGGCCAGCGTCGGCACCGCCTCCTGGGTGGCGACGCGCGCCAGCTCGCGGCAGGCGGCCGACTTCTCCTGGATCGTCGCGTCCGAACGGAGCACAGCCAACAGCTCAGCTTCCTGAGCCGGTGCGTGAGTAGTCATCGTGGCCAGCAGCGCGGCGGCCAGGACCAGATATGTGTGATGGGTCTTCCACATGGTGGCGAATTCTCCTAGACGGTGAGCAAACCGAGATGGGCCAGCCAACTGGCTCCACGGGCGGATCAGTAAACGTACGGTTCCCGCATGGCGCGCGAGCGGAGGCGGTTCGCCTCCTCGTCGCCCACGAACTCTTCTTTGACCGGATCGAACTTGAGGCTCCGCTTGAGCCACATGCAGATGTTGGCGGCGTGCACAGTGGTCATCGAATGATGCATGACCTCCGGATTGGCCACCGTCCGCTCCCGGCTCCGGACGCAGTCGAGGAAGTTCTGCATATGGTCGAGCGAGCGGCCGGTGCGGGCCACGTACTGGCCGATGACGCGCT
>DAISIS010000133.1:9300-11908 GCA_036821925.1 Pirellulaceae bacterium | reverse complement strand
CTGAAGGATCGCATCCGCGAGATCCACCGGGCGTTTGCCAACGCCATGAAGGAATACGACTACCAGGGCGGCTACTCGTGCGTCTACCCGATCAAGGTGAACCAGCAGCGGCAGGTGGTGGAGGAGATCGTCCAGTTCGGCAAGCCGTACGGATTCGGCCTCGAAGCGGGCAGCAAGCCGGAGCTGCTGGCGGTCGTCGCCATGACCGATGCCGACGCGCCGATCATCTGCAACGGCTTCAAGGACAGCGAGTTCCTGGAGATGGCCATGCTGGCCCAGAAAATGGGGCGGCTGGTCATCCCCGTGCTGGAAAAATACACCGACCTCGAGCTCGTCCTGCATCACGCCCAACGCATGGGGGTGCGGCCGTGCATCGGCATTCGCGCCAAACTCGCGGCCCGCGGGTCCGGACGCTGGCAGACGTCCGGCGGCTACCGCTCCAAGTTCGGACTGACCGTGGCCGAAATCCTGGCCGTGCTCGAAACGCTCAAGCAGCGGAACATGGCCGACTGCCTGAAACTGCTCCACTTCCACCTGGGCAGCCAGATCACCAGCATCCGGCATGTCAAGAACGCGCTGATGGAGTCCACGCGTGTGTACACGAACCTGGTCCAGTGCGGCGCCGGGCTGGAGTACTTGGACGTCGGCGGCGGGCTGGGGGTCGACTACGACGGCTCGCAGACCGATTTCGCCTCCAGCGTGAACTACACCCTGCAGGAATACGGCAACGACGTCGTCTACCACATCCAGACGATCTGTGACGACGCCGGAGTCCCGCACCCGCACATCATTACGGAGAGCGGCCGCGCGGTCGTCGCCTATCACAGCGCCCTGCTGTTCAACGTGCTGGGCGTCACGCGGCAGGAAAGCCGGATCGCAATTCCCGAACAGGCGCCCAAGTCGGCGCCGCAGCCCATTCAGGACCTCTACCACACACTCAATGAACTCAAGCCGCGCAATGTGCTCGAGTCGTTCCACGATGCCCAGCAGTGGCTGGACACCGCCATCAACCTGTTCGGAACCGGACACCTGACGCTCGAACAGCGCGCCCTGGCCGAGAACCTGTTCTGGACCATCACGCGGCAGATCCGCCGGATGGTCAACGCGATGGATTACGTCCCGGAGGAACTGACCCAGCTCGATCGCCTGCTGTGCGATACTTACTTCTGCAACTTCTCCGTGTTCCAGTCGCTGCCCGACAGCTGGGCCATCAACCAGCTGTTCCCGATCATGCCCATCCACCGGCTCGATCAGCGTCCCACACGGGCAGCCGTGCTGGCCGACATCACGTGCGACTCCGACGGCAAGATCGATCACTTCATCGACCGCCGCGACATCAAACGCTCGCTGCTCCTGCACCCGGTCGACGACGCCCCCTACGTGCTCGGCGCGTTCCTGGTCGGCGCGTACCAGGAAATCCTGGGGGACCTGCACAACCTGTTCGGCGACACCAACGCCGTGCACGTCAACCTCACGGAGGAAGGCGATGTGGTGATCGAGTCGTTCATCAAGGGCGATACTGTGACCGACGTGCTGGACTACGTCGGGTTCCGCCGCGCTGAGTTGATCGAGCGTCTGCAGGCGGCGGTCGAGCGGGCGGTTCAGCAGGGCAAGCTCGACAACACGGCGGCCGGCCGCTGCCTGAAATTCTACGAAGAAGCCCTGAACGGCTACACCTATCTGGAAAAGGAAGAGATGTAAGCCGCCCTGACCAGCGCGTTCTGATGATTGTGATCGGCACTATCGAGCTCAAGTTCACGAAGGGGAGTGGCACGTTCTGCTGCCCGCAGTGCGACCAGGAGCGCACCTATCGGCAGCGCACCCGCCGCCTGTTCTTGACCGTCTACTTCATCCCGCTCATCCCGCTGCAGACGCTGGGCGAATTCATCGAATGCACGACCTGCCACGGCACATTCCCTGTCGAGTCGGCCGCGCTGACCGCCGATCAGCTCCACGCCCGGAAGCGTCAGGTGGCCGGCGAACTCATCCGCCGCGCCCTGGTCGCCATCGTCGCCGCGGACAACGTCGTGACCGACGAGGAGCTGGAAGTGGTGTGCGACTTCGCGCGCCGCCATGAGCAGCCCCACATCACGCGCGAACAACTGCTGCACGAGGCCGCCGCGATCCGGCACGCGGAGTTCGACGCGCTGGGCTACCTGCGCCACGTCGCACCGCAGCTGAGCGAACTCGACCAGGAGGCGCTCGTCTATCACGCGTTTCTCGCCGCCACGGCAGCCGGCGATCTGAGCCCGACCCGCCAGACCCTGCTGGCGCACCTGCCCGCAGCCATCGGCATGCCCGAGGCGCGCTTCCGCGAGATCGTGTCGCGAGCCGTGAACCACCGCTGAGCGGCCCGGGCCCCGGCCGCCGACGCACAGCCTCGCCCACCCCGGCCCACAACGCGGCGGGGCAGCCCGCGACTTTGCCTGAACGGGCGCCGGCGGCGATCAAGGCGGCAAGCCAGGCAAGATACCCAAGCCACAGCAGCCGGCCAGCCGTTTCGGCGCCGCGCGCCGCGCGCGGCGCGGGGCTGGAAATTCCGGCCTAGGGACAGGAGCGTCTTCTTGCTAGAATCCCGCCCTTCCTGCCCGGGCATGAAGCCGGGGGC
>DAISIS010000133.1:0-9200 GCA_036821925.1 Pirellulaceae bacterium | reverse complement strand
GGAGCGTCTTCTTGCTAGAATCCCGCCCTTCCTGCCCGGGCATGAAGCCGGGGGCACCGTGACAAGCCTGTCTTTCCAGCGAGACATTGCGACGCCATGAAACACCAACCGCTGTTGTCCGCAACTGTAGTGAGCCTGGTCGTGGGGACTGGTACCTGGATGCTGCCGGCGCAGGCGCAGCAGTCACCTGGTGGAGGCGCAGCGCATCCGCAGGTGCAGGTGCCTCAGGTGGCCCGCAGCGGCAACCAGCTGACTCCGGGCGCCACGCCGGCGGTGCCGCACACTGCCGCTGCGCCGATGGCACCCCAGTGGATCCCGCTGGCTGCCAATCACCAGCAGTATCTCGATCAACTGCTGGGTTACTGGGAGCACAAGAGCAGCCAGACGAAGCGGTACCGCTGCACGTTCAAGCGGTGGGAGTACGATGCGACGTTCGGCCCCAAGGACGCGGCCAAGACATACAGCGAGGGGGTCATCAAGTACGCCGCGCCCGACAAGGGCCTGTTCCGTGTCGACAAGGTCCTGGAGTACCAGGCGCCCAAGAACCCGGGCGATCAGCCGACCTGGGAGCCGCCCCAGGCGGCGACGAGCGACTTTGATCACTGGATCTGCGATGGCCAGTTCGTATACCAGATGGACCAGCAGAACAAGAAGCTGGTGCAGAACCAGCTTCCGCCGGAGGTGCAGGGGCAAGCCATCGGCCGGGGCCCCCTGCCGTTTCTGTTCAACGCCAAAGCCGACGACATCAAGCAACGGTTCTGGCTGCGCGTGGTGACTCCGCCGGACACCAAAGGCGAGTACTGGCTCGAAGCCGTCCCGAAGACGCGGGAAGACGCGGCCAACTTCAAAATGATCACGATCATCATCGACGAGGCCGACTACCTGCCCAAAGCCATGGTGTTGTACGACCCGAACTCCACGGCCGGCGCAGCGCTGTCGCGCACGACTTTCCAGTTCAACAACCGGGAAGTCAACTTCAGCGTGCTGGCGGAGCAACTCAACCTGTTCCATCGCGAGTTCTACCAGCCGAAGTTGCCGGTGGGGTGGAAACGCGAGGTGAATCCCGCGCAGCGGGCTCCTCTGCCGCCGGAGGACGCGGCGATCGGCCGCACGCCTGGGCCGGAGGCAACTCCGGTGCAGCGCTGAGTCGCGTCGACACCTATGGCGGCCCCCACGCTGCGGCCCCCGCACGGCCACCGCCGGACTGCGGTGGCTGCTTTCCCCCTCAGTCGGCCCGTCCTATAATTGACGCAAGTCGTCACTTCACCGGCGTTTGGGTGTGGCCAGGAACGAAAATCGCCACCCGCTCCAACATCCGGGCGTCGTAACAGAATCACAAGCGTGACGACGCACGTAAGGCTGGGGGGCGATCTCATGTACGAAGCGCAAATAGCTGCCCTGGTGATCAGTGTGGCGGTCCTGGCGGCACGTGCTGACGAGCCGCCGCCACACCAGCCGGCGGCCGCCCAGGCAACACCCACCGCGGTGCTGGTGCGGGTGCCACTTCCCCTGTCGGCGCATACGGAAGCGCGGCTCAAAGGGACGCTCGAGAGGGTGCTCAAGGACCGGCCGGTCGACGCCGCGCGGCCGATTGTCGTGCTCGAGTTTCAGCCGGGGGACCAGGCCGACGGCTACTCGGGCGATTTCGAGCCCGCGCTGGCGCTGGCCCGGTATCTGGCCGGCGAGCGGTTCAGCCGAGTGCGCACGATCGCCTATCTGCCGGCCTCGGTCGAGGGGCATGCCGTGCTCCCGGTGCTGGCGTGCGAAGAGATCATCATTGCGCCCCAATCGCAGCTCGGCGCTGCCGGGCGCGGTGAATCGACGATCGGGCCGACGATGGAAGCCGCCTATCGCGAGATGGCCGCGCGGCGGCGCACGATTCCTGTGCCACTGGTCCTCGCCATGCTCGACCCGCGGCGGGCCGTCTTTGAAGTGCAGCTGGTCGACGGCGGCCGGCAGTACGTCCTGCAGGACGAGCTGGATGCCCTGCGCGCGGCGGGCAAGGTGGGAAGCGAGAAGCAGGTGGACCGCACGGGGGACCTGCTGCGCATCACCGGTCAGCAGCTGCGATTGACGTACGGTTTCGCCAGCCACCTGGCCGCCAATCGCCGGGAGCTGGCCGATGCGCTGCAGCTGGCGCCGGATGCGATTCGCGAGGAAGTCGTGGCACAGGACAGCTGGCGCGCGCTGCGGGTCGACATTCACGGGACGATCGCCGCGCGCACCACCGACGATGTGGCACACACGGTGCGCAGCGTACAGGCCGACCAGTCGGCCAATCTCCTGTGCGTGTGGATCAACAGCGCCGGTGGCGCAGCGGCACCGGCCCTGCGTCTGATCCACCTGCTCGCGGAACTCGACGCGCGCCAGCTGCGGACGATGGCGTATGTCGCGGGGGAAGCCCGCGCGGCGGCCGGCGTCCTGGCGCTGGTGTGCCACGAAGCCTACGCCACCAACGACGCCATCCTGGGCGGTTCGGGCGATACGTATGTGTCTCCCGCGGAGCTGGCCGACATGCGCGCGTCGCTGCAGGAGCTGGCCCACGTCGCCCAGCGCGACTGGTCGCCGCTGGTCGCCATGGTCGACCCGGAACTGGCACTGTTCCGCTACCGGCACGAGGGGACCGGTGCCGAGCGGTATCTGTGCGAAGAGGAGTACCGGCAGCTGGCAGACGCAGCGGTGTGGAAGCAGGTCGACCGGATCGAGACGCGCAGCGGCGTCACCGGTGCCCAGGCCAGACAGTACGGCTGGCTGATGGACACGGCGGACAGTTTTGAGGAGGCGGTGCGGCACTTCCATCTGCAGGAACCGATCGCGGTGGCGCAGCGCAATCCGGTGGTGGCGGCGATCGAGCGGTTGGGCAGCCAGCCGTGGCTGGCCCGCACGCTGCTGTTCATCGCCTTCTTCGCACTCATCAGTGAAGCGTCAACGCCGGGCATCGGGATTGCCGGCTTCATCTCCGGCATCAGCTTCCTGCTGTACTTCTGGTCCCAGTTCCTCAACGGCACCGCCGGCTGGCTGGAAGTCATCCTGTTCGCCGGCGGGCTGACCTGCATTGCGATCGAGATCTTCGTGTTGCCCGGCCTGGGCATCTTCGGCATCGGGGGCGGGGTGATGGTCCTGGTGTCGATCATTCTGGCGAGCCAGACGTTCATCTTCCCGCGCACCACGTACCAGCTCGAGAAGCTCTCCAGTTCGTTGTTCACGATGGTGGCCGCCTGCGGCGGCATTGTGACCGCCTTGTGGATCATGCGCCGCTATCTGGCCGAGTCGTGGCTGGTCAGCCGCATCATGCTGCCGTCTCCCGCCGAGGAGCTGGATCTGGACCACGCCGAGGCGTTGGTCGATTGGAACTACCTCGAGGGGAAACGGGGGGTGACCACCACGCCGCTCACCCCGTCCGGCAAGGCCCGGTTTGGAGACGACGTCGTCAACGTGCTGAGCCATGGAATCCTGGTGCCGGCAGGCACGCCGGTCCGGGTGCTGCAGGTGCTGGGCAATCGGGTGCTGGTCGAGCCCCTCGACGGAGGCTGAGCGGAACATGGAATCACTCCTGTGGCCAGTGATGCTGTTGCTGGCAGGCATCGGATTGGTCTGCCTCGAGGTCTTCGTGCCTTCGGCGGGCCTGCTGGGTGTGCTGGCCGCCGTCGCCGTCATCACGTCGATCGTGCTGGCCTTCTCCCACAGCCTGGTGGCCGGCACGCTGTTCCTGCTGTTGGCCACCCTGGTCGTGCCGCTGGTTGTCGCGCTGGCCATCAAGTCCTGGCCCCATACGCCGATCGGCAAGCTGATTCTCATCCAACGGCCGGCCAGCGCACGGGAGGTGCTGCCGGACACCGAGGAGTACCACCGGCGGGACCGGCTGGTGGGCAAACGGGGCGTGGCCAAGACGGAGTTGCTGCCCAGCGGCGACGTGCTGGTGGAAGGACAGGTCTACGACGCGGTGAGCAATGGGATGGTGATCGCCGCGGGGCAGGCGGTCCGCGTCGTCGACGTCAACACACAGCGTCTGGTGGTCCGGCCGCTGAGCGAGGCGGAGATCGCGGCTGAGCCGGCCGCGCCCGACAACGTGCTCTCAACACCGATCGACTCCCTGGGAATCGAACCATTTGACGACCCCTTGGCTTGACAGTGCCACGCGGGTGGGGTACAGGAACGGCTGTCACGCATCGGGGCAGCCCGGTGCGCTGCACCTTCTGCTGAGGAGACGAGGATTATGATGCTGCTGGCTGAGAGCCCCTGGACAACACTGCTGATCCTGATCGGCATGGCGGCGGCAGTGGTGATCCTGGCCGTCTTTGGTGTGTTCGTGACCTACTTCCGCCTCTGGATCCAGTCGTTCCTGACGCACGCCGGCATCGGGTTCGCCGATCTGCTGGGGATGTCGTTTCGCAAAGTCAGCCCAAAGGTGATTGTCCGCACCAAGATCATGGCGGTACAGGCCGGACTGGACGACGACGAGGGAATCACGAGCAAGGCGCTCGAGGCGCACTACCTGGCCGGTGGCAATGTGCCGCTGGTGATCCGCGCGCTGATCGCCGCCAAGAAAGCGAAGACGATCCAGCTGACGTTCCGCGAAGCGACGGCGATCGATCTGGCGGGGCGCAATGTGCTCGAGTCGGTGCAGACCAGCGTGTATCCCAAGGTGATCGACTGTCCGGCCAAAGGGTCGGGCAAGGAGTCGCTGGATGCCGTGGCCAAGAACGGGATCCAGCTGCAGGTCAAAGCGCGGGTGACGGTGCGGGCCAACCTCCAGCAGTTGATTGGCGGAGCGACTGAGGAGACGATCATCGCGCGGGTGGGCGAAGGCATCGTCAGCGCCATTGGTTCCGCGGAAACACACGCCCAGGTGCTGGAGAACCCCGACCTGATCTCCAAGGCGGTGCTGGCCAAGCGGCTCGACTCGCAGACGGCCTTCGAAATCGTGTCGATCGACATTGCCGACATCGACGTGGGGGAGAACATCGGGGCGCGGCTGCAGGCGGACCAGGCCGAAGCCGACACGCGTGTGGCCCGCGCCCGGGCCGAAGGGCGCCGCGCGATGGCCGCGGCCGAAGAGCAGGAAAAGGTCGCGCTGATCGAAGAGAGCCGCGCGCGGCTGGTCGAAGCCGAAGCCGAAGTGCCGCGGGCCATGGCCGACGCCTTCCGCAGCGGCAAGCTGGGGATCATGGACTACTACAAACTGCGGAACGTGCAGGCTGACACCGAGATGCGGCGGGCCATCGCGGGTGCCGGCACAACGCGTCCCAAACCGGCGTAAGCGGGGTCGGCCTCCAGCCGGCGTGGCGTGACCGACCACCTGGCAGGCGTTCCTGCGGAGGACTCATGTATGGCTGACGATCTGGAAGCCTTCCTGCGGCAGGCTGCTCAGCGCCGCGCTCAGCGGCAGGCGACGACGGCGCGGCCGCTGTCCGCCGCCCCGCCAGCGTCCCGGCCTCCGGCCGCGGCCACCCCACCGCGTCCCGCGGCCCCCGCTCCACCGCTCCCGCCGCGCCTTGCCGCGGACTCCCCACCTGTGCGGCCAGCGCAGCCTGCGCCTCGCCGGCTCACGCCGGCGGCCGAGTCGTCGCGGGTGGGGACCCGGGTCGACACGGCGGAATTCGCCCAGCGGGCAGAACAACTGGGGGAAGAAGTCGGGTTGGCGGATGAGCACATGGAGGCCCACATTGCGTCGCGATTCGATCACCAGGTCGGCTCGATGGAAACGGGCGACGCCGGGCTCTCCAGCGCGGCGCCGGGCGCGGTGTCGCTCGATGCCGCCGACCTGATGGCACTGCTCCACAATCCGCGCACGGTGCGGCACGCGGTGCTGCTGAGCGAGATCCTCAACCCTCTGCGCGACCGCTGGTGAGTCTTGCCCATGGCGCTGTTGAAGATCGCGGCGGGCACCACCCGCCTCGGCTGGATTGGCACCGGCGTGATGGGCGCGAGCATGTGCGGCCACCTGATCCGGCGCGGGTTCTCCCTGACGGTCCACTCGCGGACGGCGTCCAAGGCGGCCCACTTGCTCGCAGCGGGCGCGCGGTGGGCAGACAGTCCCCAGGCGGTGGCGGAGCAGAGCGATGTCGTCTTCTCGATGGTGGGTTTTCCCCACGACGTGCGCGAGGTGCTGCTCGGCCCCCGTGGCGCCCTGGCCGGGTGCCAGCCGGGCCACATCCTGGTGGACATGACGACCAGCGAGCCGGCGCTGGCGCGTGAGATCGCCGACGCGGCCCGCGCGCAAGGCGTCTGCAGCGTGGACGCCCCTGTGTCGGGAGGCGATCTTGGCGCGCGCGAGGCCCGGCTGTCAATCATGCTGGGCGGAGACCGCGACGTCTGCGCAGCGCTGCAACCCTGCTGGGAAGCGATGGGCACCACCATTGTCTATCAGGGTGGACCGGGTGCTGGCCAGCATACCAAGATGGTCAATCAGATCCTGATCGCCACGAACATGGTTGGCATCTGCGAGGCGCTGCTCTACGGGTACCGGGCCGGGCTGGACCTGAACACGGTGCTCCAGTCGGTGGCCTCGGGAGCCGCCGGCAGCTGGTCGCTGGCCCACCTTGGCCCGCGCATCATCGCGAACGATTTCGCCCCCGGCTTCTTCGTCGAGCATTTCGTCAAGGACATGGGCATTGCCCTGCACGAAGCCCAGCGGATGGGCCTGGCCCTGCCGGGGCTGGCTCTGGCCCAGCAGCTCTACACCAGCGTGATCGCGCAGGGGCACGGGCGCGCCGGCACGCACGCGTTGCAGCTGGCATTGGCCGCCAGCTCGGGCATCGACTGGCCCCAACGGGCAGCTCTGGGGTGATTTTCCGGACTTTTTTGTTTGACACGTGCGTACGGCTGACCTAGCTTTGTTCCGTAACGCTTGGTGTCCGATTTCCCCACCCCGCCGCCGGACACCGCCAGACCCCTGCACTCAGATTCCATCTGGCCATGGTCCATGACGCTGTCGCACAACTGCAGGCCTGCGAGGCTGCAACCGACCGCCGACAATCGATCCTGATCGTGGACGACGATCCCGCGCAGGTCGAGGCGCTCTCGCTGCATCTGCAACGGCAGGGCTTCACGACGATGCTGGCCCGCGAGGGGCGGCACGGCCTGGACCTGGCGCGTGCCCACCGGCCCGACCTCGTGCTGCTCGATCTGCGACTCCCCGATCTGGACGGTTTTACCGTCTGTGGCGAACTGGTCGATTCGCCGGAGACCTGCCACATACCGATCATCATCGTCAGCGGATCGGACGCGCCGGACGTGGTGCGTTCGGCGCGGGCCGCCGGATGCGAGTACTTCATCGGCAAGCCATACGATCCCAACGTGCTCCTGACGCTCATCCAGCACGCGCTGCGGCGCGACATTGACGATTGGCTGACCTGGTGAAACAGGTGCCCCGCACCCGGCCGGCTCCAGCGGCAGTCTCCGCCGGCGGGCAGCCCGCTCCCGCTCGGTTGCGCCCGACTTTGCCACGGGACTTGTCGTCCAGCGCAGGTGCCTGCTAAACTAGCCGTTCTCACCTTGGGGGGCGATAGACGAACCGCAGGCAATCCTTCAGTTGTGGAGACTTTGAGTGGGTACGAAGAAGACAGGAAAAGGTCGGCGCAAGATCGGACGTAAGAAGCGTCGCATGCGCGCGAAAATCCGGCACCGCAAGTAGTCACGCGTCCGCGTGCGTCGGCGTTATCTGGCGGGCTGCCGGGCAGCCTGCGTGGTGTTGCGCGCCTGTCGGGTCGAACTGGTCTCCCCGGGTTCTCGCTATCGGTCGCGCCAACCGGCAGATTCAGACCGCGTCGGCCGCGACCGCTCATCAGTCCGGATCGTGAGCTACGTTTGAGTGGATCCATCGCCTCGGCGATACTCTGCGCTCCCGCTCCGTGGAAGGAATCCTGACTGATGATCGAACAGGCTGTGCCGACCGACCTGCTCCAGCAATTCGTCGCGCGTGCTGGCGCGCTGTATTCGCTGCCAGCGGTGGCGGTGGAGGTGCTGGAATTGACGGCCGAACCGCGCGTCAACACGCGGGCCTTGAAGGCCTGCGTGGAACGCGATCCGGCCTTGACGGGCAAGCTGCTCCGCGTCGTGAACAGCTCCCTGTTCGGCCTGACCCGGGAGGTATCCGACCTGCAGCAGGCACTCGCACGCCTGGGGGTGAAACCGCTCAAACTGATGGCCCTGGGATTCAGTCTGCCCAAAGGCCTGTTCTCAGGTGTCGAAGCGCAGGCACTCCGGCGCTACTGGCAGTACACCCTGTTGAAGGCGGTGGCGGCCCGCGAGCTGTGCCAGAGCTACTGGAAGGACGCCGGCGACGAGGCTTTCATCGCCGGCCTGCTCCAGGACATCGGCACGCTGGTGCTGGTCCAGGAGCTGGGTGATTCGTACCTGAACTTCCTGCACAGCGTTCACGCGCAGGGAGCCGACCTGCTGGCGATGGAACGGGCGGCGTTGGGCTTCGATCATGTCGAGCTGAGCGCCCAGCTGCTGGATCACTGGAACCTGCCGACGTCGATTGTCGACGCCGTGATGGCGCCGCCGGATCCCGCGCAACTGGCGCAGCGGGAAGCCCAGGAATCGCCGCTGCCACAGATCCTGTACCTCGCGACGCTCATCGCCTCCATCATCGTGGACGGTCAGCATCAGCGGATGCCCGAACTGCTGAAAGCGGCCCACCGGTTCCGCGCCTTGACCGTGGACCAGATCGACCAGCTGGTTGGCCAGATGCAGGAGCGGGTCGAGCTGATGGCCAACGTCTTCGCCGTCGAAGTTGACCTGCAGGAATCGTACCGCGACATCATGGCGCGCGCGTACGCCCAGATGTCCCAGGTGGCTGAAGAGGCGCTGCCCGAGCTGATCGGGAGCGGCCAGCGGCAGGTGGGCACGGATGAGTCGCGGGAGCTGAATCAGGCCATCGGCCGATTCGCGCGCGGCCTGGCCCCACAGTCGGTGCCCGATCGCCGCCACGCCACCGCCCCGCCCCCGGAAGCCCGGGCGGCGACCAGCCTGCCTGATCCGGGCCTGAGCGGCCGCATCCACGCCGCCCTCGCGGCCTGCCGGGGACGGCAGCGTGAATGCAGCCTGGTGTTGCTCGAGATCGATGACTACGTGCAGTTGGTGGTGCGGGAAGGTGCGCCGCGCGCTACCCAGGTGATCGCGGCGGCCCAGCAGGGGATCGAGACGCTGAGTGACCAGCCCTGCGACTGCCTGCTGGTGGGCGAAGCCCGCTA
>DAISIS010000132.1:0-11917 GCA_036821925.1 Pirellulaceae bacterium | reverse complement strand
TGTCCGGCGGCCAGCAGCAGCGCCTGTGCATCGCCCGCGCCATCGCCGTCAGCCCCGAGATCATCCTGATGGACGAGCCCTGCTCGGCTCTCGATCCCCGGTCCACCGCCCGCATCGAAGACCTGATCAGTGCGCTGCGCGGGCAGTACACGATCATCATTGTCACCCACAACATGCAGCAGGCGGCACGCGTCTCCGACTTCACGGCGTTCCTCTATGAAGGGGCTCTGATCGAGTTCGGCGCGACCACAGAGGTCTTCACCACGCCGCGGAAGAAGGAAACCGAAGACTACATCACCGGCCGCTTCGGTTGACGGCGACAGGTGGATCCCGCTCAGGCAGCAGCCAGGACGCTGGCCGCGCGTTCCCCGCCGCCGGACCGTGTGTGTGCTCCGTCTCTCCCGTCTCATCCGTCTCTCCCGGCGCGCCCGGCTCGTCGCTCGCGCGTTTCTAACCGAGAACCTGCAGCTTCCTCATCGCCGGTTTGCAGTGGCCTGACAGGCACGTGCAACAATTCGGTCGACATCGGGGCGAGCCGGACAGGCAGTCCGCCTGTCGTGGCCGCAAGGCAGACCGCACACTGGCCCCGCAGCCCGCCGAGAGGATCGGCGAGACGCAAGGAGTCTTGAAGATGAGCTACAGACCAGATCGACACAGCGAGAGTCGCGGCAGGTCACACGGCGCGCGCCGCGCGGCGTTCACCCTCGTGGAGATGCTGACCGTCATCGCCATCATCGGCATCCTGGCAGCGCTGGCGTTGCCGGCGATCAACGCTGCGCGGGCGGCGGCCCGGAAATCGTCCTGCGCGAACAACCTGCGGCAGATCGGGATCGGGCTGCTGTCCCACGCGTCCCACCGCGGTGCGCTGTGCACCGGGGCGATGGACTGGCAGCGCGACGGGGCGGTGACCGAAGTGGGTTGGGTCGCGGACCTGGTGCGGCGCGAGACGCCGGTCGGCGAGATGCTGTGCCCGGCAAACGATGACCAGATCACCGAGGCGTACAACCAGTTGCTGAGCCTGCAGACCAGCTCTTTCAACGCCTGTCTGGACTATCTGGGCAGCCCGCCGGAACGGCTGCCCGACGGTGAGCTGCTGGTCAACCCGTGCCGACAGATCGACGCCTCCGGGCTGGCGCCCGGCTCGGAGTCGCGGCGGCGGCTGGTCGAGAAGGAGGTCTACGAGAAGTCCTACAACACGAACTACACGGCCAGCTGGTTCCTGGTGCGGACCGCCCCGGTGCTGGATGAGAGCGGCAACCTGCGGCCCGGCCGTCCGGCGTGCGGCGCAGACATGCGATCCCGCAACTGCACCGGCGGTCCGCTGACCCTCAAGTACGTGGATGGCGCACGCGTGCCGGCCAGCACCATTCCGCTGCTGGGTGACGGCGCGGCGGCCGGCCATCTGCTGCAGCCGATCGGACCGCACACCGCCGGGGAGGTGGTCGTGTCCTCCTTCACCGGCGGCCCGCTGCTGCGCGCCACGATGCGTCCCCCCGTCTTCTCGGCCGGCACGTCCCGCGAGGGGCCCCGCGGCTGGTGGGCCGTCTGGACGCGCGAAGTCCTGCAGGACTACCGCCAGTTTGCCGCTGTGCATCGCGGCACCTGCAACATCCTGTTTGCCGACGGCGGCGTGCGCGATGTGTCCGACCGGAACAGCGACGGCGCGCTCAACAACGGGTTCCCGGCACTGGCCGGCAGCGGTTTCGCGTCGGACGTCGTGGAAATGACCCCGCAGGATTGCATGAGCCTGTACTCACTCAACGCCATCCAACTGTCCCACTGACCAACTGGAGAACAACTGACCCACTGACCGATTCCCCGCATCCGACCCAGCTGCACCATTGGAACCGGCCACACGGGCTGCGAAAGGAGGTCCGCGATACGCACGACAGCAGTGTCCCAGTGATCGAATCGGAAAGATGCTTTGAACGAAACGATATGAACATCGCGGCTTGCGAGCCGCCCGAAGGAGGAAATGACAACCATGTCTGCAACAACACATCGACGCAACACGCGACGTCTGGCGTTTACGCTGGTGGAACTGTTAGTAGTGATCGGGATCATCGGGGTGCTGGCCGCCCTGCTGATGCCGGCGATCGCCAAAGCGCGCGAGGCGGCCCGCCGTTCGCAGTGTGCGAGCAATCTGCGGCAGATCGGCCTCGCGTTGCACACGTTTGCCGACCTGGACAAGCAGGGGCGGCTCTGCAGCGGCGCGAGCGACTTCCGCCGCGACGGCTGCATGGACACGTGGGGCTGGGTGGCGGATATCGTCAACCAGAATGCCGGCAATGTGGACGAACTCAGCTGCCCGACGAATCCGTTGCGCGGTCCCGAGAAGCTGAACGACCTGCTGGGGCGGGACACGACGGACGCCAAAGACGGAGCGCCGCTGGCGCGTCTGGCGTCCGGCGTGTGCGGCGCACCGGATTGGGCCGGCATGTCCGGCTCCGGTTCCGGCGGGACCTTCGCCAACACGGACGAGAACACGCCCGAGCGTGCCGCGTTGATTGCCCGCGCGTTTGTCGACAAGGGCTACAACACCAACTATGCCGCCAGCTGGTTCCTGGTGCGCGGCGGACCGAAGTTCACCTTCTCCGGGGCCGACATCTACTCGTTCGATCCGCCGCCGGCCGGCGGCGAGGGGCTGAAAGGGCTCAACGCCACACTCGGCCCGCTGAAGCGCCGCGTGCTGGAAAGCGGTCCCGTGGTCACGGCTAACGTGCCGCTGCTGGGCGATGCCGCGCCAGGCGACGTCGACGAAGCCGTGCTGGCCCAGACCGTCGGTTTCGGCCCGTTTCTGCCCGACGGCGTTACGCCCGACCCGTTTGCCAACGGCCAGTCGGAGGTGCATACGTTTGTTGAGACTGGCGAACTGCTGACGGAGGCCTTCAACGACGGACCGGCCTTCTGGGACACGACCAGCAACGACATCACGCTGATTGCCCAGGGGGCCAACCTCACCGTGCAGGTCAACGCCGAGGTGGCAGGCAGTCTCGCCAGTCCGGTTACCGGGTCGAACACGTACCTGCAGGATACCCGCGATTGGTATGCCGTGCATGGCGGCGGCAACAAGGCCTCCTGCAACATCCTGATGGCGGACGGCAGTGTGAAGCTGTTTCAGGACACGAACAACGACAAGTTCCTGAATCCCGGTTTCGCGGTGCCGAACAACCTGACCGAAGCGGAGTACGCTGCGATCGGGTATCGCGACAGCGAAGTGGAACTGTCGCCGACGCAGATGTTCAACGGCGTGTTCCTGATGAACCTGCAGAAGCATTCGAAGTTCGAGTAACGTCCGGGATGCGTTCCGGGAGCGGTGCCCGCGCCAGCTCCCGGGAGATGGTTCCCTTTTCCGTGCGGGCCGGAGCGCGTCGCTGCCGCGGCGCGCACCGGCCGCTCTGCAGCGCCTGCCGATCTGTGTCCTGCTGGAGAGAACCACTGCCCCATGCGCAAGTCATTGCTGATATGCCTGCCGGCCCTGTCGGTGCTGGCCGTTGCCATCCTGCCCGTGCTGTCCGACCGTCTCGATGTCTATGCGGTCCACTCCGAAGTGGCCGCGGACGGTTCGCTGGTGCAGACCGCCCGGGTCACCTCTGTCGCGGAACTGCGACACCGCGCACGAGCGCCGGGCCCGCAAGCGCGCGTCGACAGTCCGGTGCACGACTTCGGGCGTCTCGATCCGTTGACGACTCACGAGCACGTGTTTGTCATCCGCAACGTGGGTGACGCACCGCTCGGACTGACCGAGGGGCCCACGACCTGCAAGTGCACGCTGGCGAAACTGCATCAGCAGGTGGTCCCGCCCGGCGAGAAGACGCTGGTGGCCGTCCACTGGAACACGGGTCGCGACGAAACCTACGCGCACAGCGCGACCATCTACACCAACGATCCACGCAACCGGGCTCTGCGGCTGGCGATCCAGGGTCAGGTGCGGACCCTGTTTCAATGCACCCCGCCGCGACTGATCTTGTCGCGAGTCGAGCCGGGGGCCACCCCATCTGCGACCGCCATCGTCTATTCCCAGATCTGGACCGAGATGGAGCTCGAGCCGCTCGCGCCGTCCCTGCCGGGCATGACGTGCGTCGTCGACGAGCTGGACCCGGTCCAACAGGAGCAGCTCCGCGCGCGTTGCGGCCGCCGCATCACGATCACGTTGCCGCCCGACCTGCCGGAAGGTTATTTCGCGGCCCACCTGGCGTTGCGTGGCAGGCCGCTCGGCGGGTCGGCGGAGACGTCCGCCGCGTGCGAACTGGCCGTCGAGGGCAAGGTGATCCGCCGGCTGAGCGTGTACGGCCCGGAGATCGACGTGCACGGCACGGTCGACCTGGGCCGTGTCCGGCAAGGCAGCCCATCGCGGGTGCGTCTGCTGCTGAAACTGCGGGACCCGGTGCGCGACCTGCCGGTCACGCAGACACGGACCGTGCCCGCTTTTCTGCAGGTGCGTGTGGAGCCGCACCCGCACGAGCGGTCGCAGGAACTGGGCTTGTACTACCTGCACATCGAAGTACCGCCAGACGCGCCGCCGTTCCACCTGCCGCCGACACAGCGGGGCGGAATCCACATCGAGTTCGATCATCCGCGATGCCCGTCCCTGGACCTGCCGGTGGACCTGACCGTGGTGCCGCGGGATGGCGCGTAATGTTTCACGCGTGAGGTTATATGTATGACTGAGTACATTCCAGCCCAGACGCGTCCGCATGCGGGACGCGCGCAGCGTGACAGCCGGGTTTCACACGAGACGCCGCTGCGGCAGACGGGCAGTGTGCCGCAGCGGGAGATTACGTGCACCAGGTGCAGTCACACCAATCCGGGCGAACACCGATACTGCCGCGCGTGCGGCTTGCCGCTGTGGAAGGCCTGCCCCCGCTGCACCAAGAACCGTC
Source organism: Pirellulaceae bacterium (assembly GCA_036821925.1). GTDB lineage: Bacteria > Planctomycetota > Planctomycetia > Pirellulales > Pirellulaceae > JAAYDI01. The sequence goes on along the minus strand of DAISIS010000132.1, from coordinate 7,034 downwards.
CAGTCGATGAAGCTTTCTGCGCGGCCTGCGGCCAGGACATCGCCGCTGGCGAAGAGCAGCTTGTGCAGGAGCATGGCGTCCAGCTGGCCGGCATCGAACAGTTGGCCGCTTCGCTCCAGCTGCACGAGGCCATCACGGCGCTCCAGGCATTGCTCGCCGCCGCCGCGCATCCCTGCCTGGAGGAGGTCCGGCAGACGGCCGCGGCACTGCTGGGCCGGGTGACGGCCCAGCGGGATGAGCTGCGCGCAGAGTGCGCCCGCCACGTGCGGCGCGGCCGCCGGTTGCTCGACGCGTGTCGGTACCACGACGCCCGGTGCGAACTCGAGCAGATCCCGGCGCAGCTCCGCGATGAACAGACCAACACGATGCTGGCGGAGGTGACGGGCCGGCTGCAGGAGATCGACCGGCTGCGCCACGAGATCGCCGCGTCGCGGGGAGGCGGCGCCGCGGAGCGCATGCGCAGCGTTACGCGGCTGGCGGCCCTGCTGCCGCACGATGCAGAGGTATTGCGCTGCGCGCGGGAGGCGTGCGAGCAGAGCCGGCAGCGGGCACAGGAGATGCTGCAGACGCAGCAGTACACCAGCGCGGTGGAACTGCTGCGCTGCATCCCCGGACCTGTCGCGGACGCCGCTGTTGCGACTCTGCTCAGGCAGGCGTCAGAGCTGGAGTACCTGTGGTCCGAAGTGGAACTCGCGCCCTATGTGACGCCTGCCACGCTGCAGGCTGCCGCGCGCCTGGTCCGCCTCGACCCTGCCAACCAGGCCGCGCGCGAGAAGCACCAGGAGATGCGTCGGCGGCTGGCAGCGGGCCGGCCCGAGGCGCCGGCGCACTGGCCGCGCTGGGCACCCTCTCCGCCGCGCACGTTCGTCGGCATGCCGGTGCTGCCAGGCAACGTACCCTGCCAACTCGGTTTTTCGGGTCCGGAGGTCCGACGCAGTTTCGTGGCGGCACCGGGGCGGTACTCCGTGGCGTGCGGGCTGGCGCTCCAGGCGTTGGGGAAAGCCCCTGTCGGCACCAATCTGCTGCCCGCGCGGCCCGTGGGACTGCTCGGCGCGCTGCGCGCCTCGAAGCGCGAACGCCCGGCCCGCGCCGGCTGGGGCCTGGATCTGACCAACTCCGGACTGAAGGCCGTGCGGATGGTCTTGGACGCGGCAGGGCGGCCGACGATCACGCACTGCGTGTGCCTGCCGCAGCGTGCGTCCCCGGCACACTCGCAAGCTGCGCCCGAGAAGAAAGCTGAGAAGAAAGCTGAGAAGAAAGCTGAGAGAACGGCTGGGCAGCTGGATACGCTTGCCAGGTTCACTGCTACGCACTCGATCAGCGCGGCAGACAGCGTCAGCGTTTCCTGGCCGGCGGTGCAGACGCTGGTCCGGTTCCTCCAACTGCCAGCCGCAGACAGCCGGAAATACCGTGACATGCTGGAACGCGAGGTGCGGCAGCAGATCCCTGTGCCGCTGGACCAGGTAACGCACGACACCCATACCTTCCCCACAGAGACGGTCGGTGCGCAACACGCCTCGGCGCGGTCCCTGCTGCTGGCGGCGCGGCGCGCGGATCTCGAATCGCACCTGGTGACTTTCCAGGAAGCCGGGATCGCGGTCCAGGTCCTGCAATGCGATGCCGTGGCACTGCACAACTTCGTCCAGACTGACCGCCCTGCGGACGGGACTGTGGACATGCCCGGTGCCGATGCTTTCAGCGCTGCAATCCTGGACGTTGGCGCCGAGACTACGAACATCGTCTTCAGCACGCGCCATGCCATTTGGTTTCGCAGCGTGCGACCGGCCGGGGACGACATCGAGTCCGCTCTGGTGCAGCGATTCAAGTTGACGCGGGACGTGGCCGCGGCGCTGGTGCACCAGCCCGCGAAGGCCGCGCGAATGAGCGACATCTATCAGCAGACCTGCCCGGTGTTCCAAAAACTGGCCGTGCAGCTTGAAGGATGCATCAGCCAACAGGGCGGACAGCTGTTCCCGGACGGCGTGCAGCGACTGCTGGTCGTGGGCGGAGCGGGAGCGACGCCGGGACTCCTGCGATTCCTGACACACGGACGCTGATTCGGCGACACCGGATCGGCCCCTGCAAAAGCGACTTCCCTACACGCGAGGAATCTCATGCGGAACCTGATTGCCGCAGCGCTGGCCGCAGCGCTGCTCGTGCCGTTGCTCGGCTGCGGGGGAGGCATCACGCAAGCCGACATGCGCCGCCATGCCCTTCGCCGGTCCAGCCCCGAGGAGGACGAGACGCAGCCCGCCGCGTCCCGCAATGGCAGACAGCCGGTCGATCAGCAGGCGTTGGAGGGGGACTCCGTCGCGCGCCGACCAGCCGGGCCAGGCCGGGCGGTCAGTGGCCCCGCCCCGCCGGCACACCGCCCGCCCGCCTCCTCCCCGTCGGCCCTCGCGCCGGCGTCGCCGCCAGCTGCGGGCACAGACGCGAACAGCGGCCCTCTCGACGCACCAGCTGCGCTGCCGACCAACGCCGGCGCGCAGGAAGGACCGCTGTTGGACCCGATCGAGCGGCGACAGCGCACGCTCGACAATCTCGCCCAGATTGGCGAGGCGCTCCGCCGGTACTCGCAGGAGAAAAAACAGGTGTTTGCAGCCCATGCCCTGCGCGCTGCGGCGTCGGCCACGCCCGCACCGGCGGAACCGCCGGCCGATCTCGAACACCGTCCCGCCACTGCCACAGCCACAGCCGCAGCGAGAACTTCGCCCGACAGGGCGGCCGCTGTCATGCCGGCCGGGGCGCCGGCCGCTGTCGCGCCGCCGGCAGCCGCCGGCGCCGAACGGCCCGATCGCCGTCCCGTGCCGGACCCGGTGAGCCTGGAACGGGCACGGCGACTGGTGCGGGACTTGTACGAAAAAGAACATGCGGCGCAGCAGCACGCGCACCAGCACCGTGCCCTGGCGCAGAAGATGATCAAACAGTGCGACGAGATGCCGGACGATCCGGCCGGCCAGTACGCATTGCTGGAAGCTGCGCTGAAGACCGCCACACGCGCCGGTGACACATCGACTGCCGTCGCAGCCGTGGAACAGCTGGCAGCGCAGTACGCGGTCAACGAGCTGGAGATGATGCGTGCGACGCTGGTCGCAGTGGCCCGGAAGAACCGCGACCACGCGACGACGGCGCTGGTGCTGACGAAGGCCGGCGGTTTGATCGAGCAGGCGCTGCGGGAAGAGCAGTACGAGACGGCCGACAGCCTGTGCCAGATCGCGCTGGCCGCAGCGCGAAAATTGGGCAACCGGGAGGCTGCCGGTCAGCTCTTGGCACAGTCGGCATTGGTTGCGAAATGCCAGGGGGCGTTCGCCGACGTCCAACGCATCCTGCGGTCGGCCCAGGACGCGGACGATCCCGAGGGGAGCCTGCGCGTCGGACGGTACTACGGCCTGCTGCGCGGCGAGTGGGACAAGGGCTTGCCGCTGCTCGCCAGGGGCAGCCACGCGCGTTTGCGCGAGCTGGCTGAGGCTGACCTGGCCAATCCGACGATCCCCGAGGAACAGCTGCAACTGGCGGACGGCTGGTGGGAACAGGGCACAACCGACGAGACCTGCCAGGCGGCGCTCTACGCCCGGGCCGCATTCTGGTATCAGCGCGCGCTGCCCGCGTTGCCGACGGGGCTGTGGCGGGCCAAGGCCGAAATGCGTCTGCAGGCGTACCGCCGCCTGTACGGACACCGGGACGCCGCCGTTCAATGATCTCCAGCGCGCTCCCCATCCCCCTCCACGAGGCCGACGATTTCCATCGGCCGGCTGTAGCCGTACGCCGATGCGACCTCGCGCAGCGTCTGGTCGGCAGACGCCTCGATTCCATGGGCCTGCAGACGCGCCAGCGCCGTCTCCAGTTCAATGCCGCGTGAAACGCAGTACTCGCCAAGCGTCATCCGTCCCGCGCCGCCACCACCACCGCCACCACCACCGCCCCAACCGCCGCCACGTCCACCCTGACCGCTGGTCGCTCCTTTTCCGCCGGATGCGCCGGCCGATCGATGCTGTCCTGGGTGGGCGTTTGGACTGGGGATGTCGCACAGGATCTCAAACAGGCGCTGGGCCGAGATGCTGTTCTGGGCGGCCAGTTCCGCGACGACGACTGCCGGGTCCACACCCTGGAGCCCGCTGCGCGTGAGCCGCTCGGTGGCCGTCTCCAGCGGCACGCCCGCCTTGGCGGCCAGATCCTGGACCGTCAACAGTTCGGCATGGGGCATCGGGGCCACGGCGCGCGGATCCTCCCAACTCAGTTTGATCCGTTCGTTGAAGGCCAGGAAGCTGGAAAAGGGAGGTATCCCGGCGCGCGTACCGGCGAACACGGCACCGGCGACTGCCAGGGCCACGACCCACTCCCAGCGGAAACCGATGCGCCGCGTGAGCCGGCTGCGAAAGTAGCTCAACAGCGGGCGGATATTGAACACCGTATGCAGCACGGCGGCGATGATGAAGACGACGGCAAACCAGATGTGCAGGTCGGACCATTCGTGTTTGGTGTAACCCAGCATCCGCCAGCCGCTCCAGTTGGCGACTCGCCCCGGTGGAGACAGAAACAGAATCCCGCCGCTCACGACCAGCACCACGAAGGCCAGGCCGATCAGGACCGACATCATGGCCCGCCAGGAATACCGCGTTTTGCGTTCTGACATGGTGCCTCTCCCCCATTTTCCCGAAAATAAGACAAGACCTGCAACAGCCCAACGTGCGGTGGGCCTGACCGGCCGTTCCCTCGTCCACCTCTTCCAGCAACAAATGCGCCGCGACCAGCCGGAAAGCGGACAGGGCCGCCGCAGCGGGAACCGCAGCACCGGCAACCCGCGCGGCCCGCCTGCATCCGTGGGAGGTTACCACATGGCACGATGCGCGCAAACGGCTCGATCGTGCCCGGAGGTCATTGCATCGTCCGCACGCCCCGTCAGGAGTTGGGCAACTGCTGCACGGAGTGTGGGGGGGCCGCTGTGCAGGAATTGCACACCCCAGGAATTGCACACCCCAGGAAATGCACACCCCAGGAAATGCACAGCCTGAGGACATAACACAACAGGGCCGCCATGTTCTGGGATCATGGCGGCCCTGGTCACGCGTGGAACTCATGCCGCTGGGCGGCTCTGTCCCGCACTGGGCGGGCCATCCGTAATCAATAGAACAGAATGGCGTCGATTCCCAGCATCAGCTGGCTGGAGTCCGCCCCGTCGTCGAACGGGTCGACCACCGCGTCGCCGTCATACCAGTCGTACCGGATTTCCGGACGCACCATGAGGTTCGTGCGCGGTTTCCAGTTCAGGCCGAGCGCCAGCGAGTAGAAGTCGCCCACAAAGGGCCCGTTGTTCGGGTTGCTCGGGCGATTCAAGCCGACGCGCGTGCCATCCTCGTCCCGGAACCACTCGAACCGCGCGCCCGCCTTCCAGCAGTTGTTGATGGAGTAGTACAGGTACTGGTCAATGCCGTACCAGTAGGCCGTGCCGCCGTCCAGTGCGCCATCCTGTTGGGCGCCCAGCCAGTGGTGGAACACATACTCCATCCGGCACGTCAGCGGCAGACCGACGAGCCAGCTGTAGCGAGTCCGGTTCTCGAAGTCGTTGCGGGCCAGGTTCAGGTTGGCCTGGTTGTTGTATTCCTTCCCGGTCAGGACGGCGAGCGACGACCAGATGCCGGTGGGGCCTTCGTACTTGATCTTGCCGATGAAGCTCAGGTCGTCGCTGACGCGATCCAGCGCATCCCAGCCGTTGACCAGACCCAGCTGCACGGACCAGGACTCGTTGAGGTTGTAGTTGACCTGGCCGCCCCAGTGCTGGAACGGGCCGGCAAACTGGTAGCTGTACGACTTGCTATAGAAGAAGTTGTCCGGCGCCATCACCCCTTCATATCCCATGATGGAATAGAAGTGACCGACTTGCAGCGACAGGTCCTGGTTGCCGAAGTCGACGTAGGCCTGCGGGAACGCGACCCCGTAATACTCGGGATTCCAGCGCTCGGCGCCTGTCTGGTACCGTTCGAAACCGGTCGACTCGGCCAACCAGAAGTCCTCGCCGTAAAGCACGTCGACGCGGCCGCCCAGCCCCCAACCGTACTGCGGCAACGCGCGCTGGCCGATCAGGTAGAACTGGTTCAGCATCACTTCGTTGCTGCGATCCACGCCGTTGTACGGGCCGTTGAACTTGCTGCCGGGGTCCGACATATTGCCAATGAACCCGGCGTCGATCCAACCGCGCAGATTGAAGCCACAGTCTTTCTGGGGAAACAGATAGGCTTGCTCACAGAATGAATAATCCGGGCACGAACACACGGTAGCGCCGCATTGGCTGCAGCCTTCCAGGCAGCCCGCGTCAAGACAATCGCCGGCGAAGGCATTGTTCGCCAGGCAGGTACTGGCCAGCAGCGCCAAGCACCAGGCGGAAATAAAACGAGTCCTTGTCATTCCTTGGTTTCCCGATGGTAAGAGTTTGCAGACGCCGTCCTGGACAACTCACGACGGTTGGGGGCAGCAATCCGTCGCCCGCGAGATCGAAGCACTCATCGCAATACACGTACAAGAAAGTCCGGTCTCACTGTTCCGTATCGGCTGATCGTGCGGTCGGTTGTGCCTGCTTTGCGGGTGATGACTACGCGCTGCCCAACCGCCAGCCCTTTGGCAACCGCTACAGCTTGCCTGACCGCAACACCTTCGCAGGCTCGCACTCCCCAGGGGCGGCAGACGCCGAGCCGGCGCACGTGTGCGAAGCCCCTGCCGGCAGTCGGCTGGCGGCGGGAGGGCCGGATGGAGGTGTCGCTGCGCTGCCCTCCCGGCGCGCGGGTCCGCCCTCCTCCGTGTGCTGGCGATCGCTTCAGAGAAAGTCGGTCACCCCGGGGATCGGCAGCGGGTAGTTGCCCTGGGGATCGGGCTGGATGGGGGCGTCGCCGTCGAGCCGCACGTCGGCCAACCGCGGCTCAAATTCGAACTCGGATTGTGTGATCTGCTCCCAGGTCACCGGCTGGCCGTTGTAGCAGGCCACCTGGCCCATGATGGCCATGTAGGTGCTGTCCACCATCGTGTCGCCGTGGTTCACCACG
>DAISIS010000131.1:4372-11940 GCA_036821925.1 Pirellulaceae bacterium | reverse complement strand
ACTTCAGGTAGATCCGCTTTCCGTTGAGTCGGAAGTAACCGTTCTCCAGCCGGAAATCGCGGAAACCACAGCGAACCGATTGTTCGTGCACGTCACTGCCGGGGCCTGGTTGGGAGTCCTCCAGGCACAGCCGGGCAGTCACCCGGTACAGGTTCGGTTCGTTGAGCTCCCAGAGGCGATGCTGCTCCACTTGCAGCGTCGTCTCGACCGTCGTATCGCCTGGCTGCAATTCGGGCGCCAGGAACGTGACCGTCAGCGTCTGGCCAGATCTGGCCGGGGCCACGGAGCACTGCAGCCGGGACTGCAAGGGCGCGCTGCCGGCATTGCGGATGTTCGCCTGCACGCGGATCTCACCTGTCTTCCAGTCGGGCCGGACATACAGGTCCTCCACCCAGGCCTGTGGAACGGTAAGGACTTCGACAGAGTCCCAGATGCCCCCTTGATTCCACGCGCTGCCAGACCGGTAAGGCAGCGCCTTGTTCCGGTGGGGTACTTCGTTCAAGACGATGCCGTCCACAGGCTCATGGGTCGGGTTCAGCACCCGCACAGCCAGCCGATTCGTCTGACCCGGTTTCACAATGCCGGTCACGTCGAACACAAACGGTGACTCGCCGCCCTCATGCGATCCGACGGCCACGTCGTTGAGCCAGACATCGCATTTGTAGTCGACCTGCCAGAAACGCAGCAGGGTTCGTCCATCCCGGAAGTGGTTGGCGGGACCGTCGAACTCTCTCCAGTACCAGGCGACACCGTGATAGCCGGGGAACGCGTCCTGGATGATCCAGGGCACCTGGGTCTCTTTGGCCTCCGGTTGCGGAGCAGTCCACCACTTGTCGCCCATCCCGACATTCCCGGGATCGACCGCCAGCTGCCACACACCATCAAGCGAAAGTACGGACGCAGCATCGGCGGCGCACGCCAGCTGCGCGGCGCTGATCACCACCAGGGCGGCACCGAAGAGGTTGAGTCGCTGTTTCATCGTTGGGTCCTCAGCTGCAGTGATGGACTTGGTGCTGCCGCGCGTATTGCCGGGCGTATTACCGGGCCTGGCAGCTGCCAAACGCCTGATCGTCCGATCGTCTCAGACAACCAGAATCTTAACCCGTGGTGAAGGCGCGAGAAACAGGGAGTCAGCAAATCGCCGGGAAGGTGCGGCGCTTTTCCCGGCGGGGGATGAAGCGCAGAGCAACTACCGGCCGGCCGCGTTCCGCTCGACTGCGGCACACTCGCACGCGCCGGCCCATTATAATGACGGGCCAGGCCAATGACCGCACCGAGCGATCCTGGCGTTGGGAGGTCCTCGCGGAAGGAGAGCACACGATGACACGACTTACACTGATCGCGCTGGAAACGCTGTCGGTTTGTTACGTCACCACAGGGTCAGAGCCCGTCAGGGCGTATCCCAACATCACCTGGGACAGGTTCAAAGCCGCCGGTCCCGACTTGACGCAGATCGGCTGGATCGCCACGCGGCACGCGCGGGCGATCGAATCCTCGGACTGGTCCATCGGCTGCGAGACGCTCGACCGCGATCAGGCCCGGTTCAGCGTGTACAAGGACTACGTGGGGGAACTGGGTGCGAAGCACGGCCGTCTGCAGAGCGGCTGGGCCAAGTGTGAGAAGCAGAAGGGGGTCTACGATTTCACCTGGCTCGACGAGTGTGTGTACGGCCTGAGTGAACAGGGGGTCAAGCCGTGGGTCTGCCTGTGCTACGGCAACCCGATCTACAAATCGACTGTCCAACTGGGGTCGACGCTTGCGCCGATCGTCCGTTCGGAAGAAGCGCTGGCCGCTTGGCTGAAATATGTCGAAACGACGGTGCGGCGCTACCAGGATGTCGTGAATGAATGGGAGATCTGGAACGAACCGTTTGGCCAGGGGGAGGACTATGCGATCATGCTGCTGGCCACCGCCGAACTCATCAAGAACATCCAGCCGCATGCCTGCATCCTGGTCACGGCGATAACTGCGGACGACCGCACGGTGGTGCTCGAGGCGCTGCAGGCGGCCCAGAAACTGGACCTCGTCAAGTACTGGGTGTACCACCCCTACGACCGGAACCCCGACACGTCGTACGCAGCGGTCGAGGAGATGCAGCGGCAGCTGGCGGCATACAGCCCGCACTACCGGGTGTATCAGGGCGAGGTCGGCTGCCCGTCGATTCTGGAATGGACGCATGCGCTGGCGTTCTATCCCTGGACGGAGTACAGCCAGGCGAAGTGGGACCTGCGCCGCATGGCGGGTGACCGGGTGCGGGGCATCCCCTGCAGCGTGTTCACAATCATCGACCTGAAGTACCCGGACATGCTGCAGTCGTTCGGCCTGATTCGCTCGAACCTGCTGCTGCAATTCATCTACAAGCGGCCGGCGTATTACGCGGTGCAGCACATGATGGGGTTCTTCGACGACGCCGTGAAGCCCGTCGGCCTGCTGGCACACGAATCCGCTTCGCCCCGTACGCTGACGGTTGCCGGATTTGAGAAAGCGGGAACAGCCGTCGCGCTGCTGTGGTACAGCGATCAGGTTCCCAGTGACACGCTCGCCTGGGACCGGGTCGATGTGACCATCAAGGGTGCCACGTTCCAGAATCCGGTCTATGTCGAGATGATTACGGGCAAAGTCTTCGCCTTGGATCCATCTGCGTGGAAGTGCGAGGGTGGCAATACCATCCTCACGCAATTGCCCTTGTGGGACAGTCCCATCATGCTTGCGGAGCGCGAGCAGGTCGTGTTGCGGAAGGGCGAAGCGCCCTGAGGAAAACGCCGCCCCGGTTGCGGCACCCGCGCCTGAGTGTCGGCAGACGGTGCCGCGTGCCGGCGGGTGCTCCAGTGATTTCGGTTGGATGTCGAGCCCGATACAATGCAGAGGCGTCCATCGTTCGCAGAACCACGGGAAGACGAGAGTGTGTCATGAGTACTGGGAAGAGAAAGCCGTCGCAGCAGGTCAGCGGGGACACCGTTACGGGTGACGCCGCAGCCGTCTTGCGGCGGGCAGCCGAGTTCCGCACGAGTCGCCGCGCGTTTCTGGGCCAGGCCGTGATCCCGGCCTTGGCGGCGCTGGCCCCCACCGCCATCTCGCGCACGGCGCTGGGAGCGGGGAACGCGGCCGCGGCGAGCGATCGGATCACGCTGGGATTCATCGGAATTGGATGCATGGGCCAGGGCCACCTGGCACATCTGCTCACCTATCCGGACGTGCAGGTGGTGGCGGTGTGCGATGTCGACACGTGGCGCCGAGAGAACGCGCAGCGAGTTGTTGACGAAGCGTACGCCGCGCGCCGCACGGCGGGAGATTGTGGCGGGTGCGTGGCTTATGTGGACTTCCGCGACCTGCTCGCCCGCGACGACATCGACGCCGTGGTGATCGCCCTGGGCGACCGGTGGCATGTCGTGGCGACAGTCATGGCGGCTGAGGCGGGAAAGGATATCTATGTCGAGAAACCGGTCTCGCTGAGGATTGCCGAGACGCGCGCGATGGTGGAAGCGGTGCGGCGGCATGGCCGCATCTGCCAGGTGGGGTTGCAGCAGCGGTCGGCGCCCGAGTTCCGCCGGGCAACGCAACTGGTGCGCGACGGAGCGCTGGGACGCATCCGCCGGATCTACACGATCCACAACAGCGTCAGCAGCGATGTGGATCTGCCGGCGGAGCCAACTCCCGACACACTCGACTGGGACCGCTGGATTGGCCCTTCACCCTGGCGCCCGTTCAATCACCGTCTGCACTACCTGGGCCAACCGCTCAATGTGGTGCCGTGGGAATTCGTGCGCGACTTCGGCGGCGGCGGGCTCACTAGCGGCGCGGTTCACGCGCTGGACGTCGTCCAGTGGGCACTGGACAGCGACGCCTCGGGTCCCCGGGAAATCGTCGCGCCGGAGAGTGGTCAGGTCCCCTACGTCACCTATCACTACGACAATGGTGTGGAAGTGCAGATTACTGACGGGCGACTCGACCGCCGCCATCATGATATTCCAGAGGGGTGGGACGAACTGACCTCGCTGCAGCCGTTTGGTGGACTCTATGTGGGCGATAACGGCTGGCTGCACGTGGGACGCCAGGGGTTTCTGACAACCTATCCGGAATCGATCCTGCGCGACCACATCGGCTTCTCTGACCGTCATCAGTCGGTCGCGGGTCATCACCGCAACTGGCTGGACTGCATCCGTGACCGCCGCGTGCCGCATTGCGATATCGCGGTGGGGGCCCAGTCGACGATCGTCGCCCATCTGGGCTGCATGGCCCGCTGGCTGGGACGGCGTTTGCAGTGGGACCCGGTCCGCGAGGAATTCCTGCACGATGACGAGGCGAACCGGTTTCGGCGGCGTGCGTTGCGCGAGCCGTGGCGGGTCTGAGTTTCCGGGGCAACTACGCCACGACTACTCCACGACACATCATTCTCATTTGCGAGTCCTATGCCATGTCCCGTCCACAGTTGAATTACGGCGCTTGTTTGTTGGCGGCCCTGTTGGTGCAGGGGTCGCTGCCAGGCCTTGTCCTGCTCGCGGCGCAAGAGGGTGATCGCGGCGATGTGCCGCCGGAGCTGACGCAGGCCGCCGCCGTGCTGGCGTCCCCTGCGGGGCGGGAGGAAAAGGTGAACGCCTGCCGGCGTCTGGCGGCGCTGGGCGGTCAGGAGTCGATTGCACCGCTTGCAGCGCTGTTGGCGGATCAAGAGCTGTCGCACGCGGCCCGCATGGGGCTGGAGGCGATCCCGGACCCGGCGGCGGGCGAGGCGCTGCGCACAGCGCTGCCGGGATTGACAGGCGGGCCGCTGATCGGTGTGATCCACTCGCTGGCCGCGCGGCGGGAGACGCGAGCGGTGCCGGATCTGGGCCGCTATCTGACCGACGGCGATCCGCAGGTCGCCGCGGCCGCGTGTGCCGCCCTGGGATCGATCGCCTCGCCCGACGCACTGGAGATATTGGAGCAGGCGCTGCCGCAGCTGGCGGAGGAGGTACGGCCGGAGTGGGGCTGCGCCTGCCTGCGTGGCGTGTCGGTGCTGCACGCCCAGAGGCTCGACGACCAGGCCGAGCGGCTCTGCCAGCTGCTGCGCCAGGCCCCGTTGCCCAAGCACCTGCGCAACGCTGCGGCGCGCCAGATCATGCTGATCCGCCCCGGCCAGGCAGGGCCGCTGCTGGCGGAGCTGCTGGCGGCGGCGGATCACGCCTCCTTTGCCATGGCGCTGACGGTCAGTCGTGAACTTGATTCCCCGCAGGTGACGCAGGTGCTCATGGCCGGGCTCGCGGCACTGCCTGCGCCGCGGCAGACGCAGGTCGTGCGGGTGTTGGGGGATCGCGGCGATCCGCTGGCGCGCGATGCGCTGGTCCAGTACGCGAACAACAGCGACAAGGCCATCTGCGCTGCAGCGCTGCGCGCGCTGGGAACCACGGGCGACGCGTCCACGTTCCCCCTGCTGCTTGCCGCCGCGGGTGATTCAGACACCGAGGTTGTGGCGGCCGCATTGGAGGCCATGGTGGCCTTGCGCGGGGACGACGTTGACGACACCGTGCAGGCAGCGCTGGCCGAGGCGGAGACTGATGGCGTGCAGCGCCGCTTCCTGATCGACGTTGTTGGCCAACGGAGCATCAAATCGGCGGCCGCTCAACTGGTGTCCTGGGCCGAAGACCCGGACGCCGCCACACGCCTGGCCGCGCTCCGCGCCCTGGGGTATGTGATGGATCACACCCAGCTGCCGGTGCTCACGGCACGGCTGCTCTTGCCGGCCGACGCTGAGGAACGCACAACGGCTGAACAATCGCTCCGCGCTGTCTGCCGCCGCGCGGTGGACCGGGAAGCGTGTGCCCGGCAACTCCAGGACTTCCTGCCGCAACTTGATCTGCAGACCAGGCCGTTTCTGATCGAACTGCTGGGGCTGCTGGGCGGCTCCACGGCGCGGGACGCCGTGGCGGCGCTGGCACGGGACGCGGAGGAGTTGATCCAGGATGCGGCGACGCGCGAGTTGGGGCGGTGGCGGACCCCGGATGTGGCGCCCGTGTTGATCGATCTGGCACGCACGGCCGGGCAGGAGAAGTATCGCGTCCGAGCGCTGCGCGGGTACCTGCGCGTGATCCGCCAGATGGATCTGCCGGATGCCGACAAACTCACCATGTTCCGGCAGGCGAGGGACGCTGCGACGCGGGACGAGGAACGGCTGTTGGCAGTCGAGACGCTCGGGCGGATACCGACGGCCGCCGCGTTGGCAGAAGCGGTCGAGCAGCTGGACCAGGAACCGCTACGCGGCACGGCGTGCGCCGCGGCAGTAACGATTGCTGAACGTATCGCAGCCGAACAGACACAGCTCGTCGCCGAGTCGATGCGCCGTGTGCTGGCTGCCACGGACGATGCGGACATCAGCCGCCGCGCGCAGGCGATTCTCGCGCGGATCGACCGGTGATCGGCAGGTGCCAACGCTGTTTTGACTCGAGCTGCGGCGGCCGGTATGCTGGGATTCCGGTTGGCAGATCTGGTCTTTTTTTCCGGTGGGGAATCGCTTCGATGCAGCGCATCCAGTGGTTTGTCTGTCTGTGTGTAGCCGGAGCGTCGGTCGGGTGGCACGGGGCGGCAGGCGAGGAACCGGCCGGGATGCCGGACGCGGCACTGCCCGATGTCGTCCTCACTGCTTCGGACGACCGGGTGCGTGTGCTGGCGGGTGGAGAGTTGTTTGCTGAGTACGTCTTTCAGGGTTACTCGCGACCGATCGTCTATCCGATCAACGGCCCGCACGGATTGGGCATGACACGCAACTGGCCGATGCGTGACGGTGTGCCGGGCGAGTCCCATGACCATCCGCACCAGAGAGCTTTGTTCGTGGCTTTTGGCTCGGTCAACGGCGTGAACTTCTTCGCGGAATCGCCGGACGCCGGACGCATTGTGCACCGCACGACGCGCGGCATCGAAAGTGGTGTGGGGCGTGGCTGGCTGGAGACCGTGAACGACTGGGTGGCGAGCGATGGCACGACAGTCTGTTCCGATACGCGGCGACTCACCTTTCACCTGGTGCCTGGAGGACGGGCCATCGACTGGGAGCTCACCCTGCAGGCATCGCACGGCGATGTGACATTTGCCGACGATAAACACGGCCTGCTAGCCATCCGCATGCACCCGAATCTGCGACTGGACAACGACCCGGCTGCGGGTGTCACAACGGCCAACGGGCAGGTCGTCAACAGCGAAGGCGTGCGCGGCGCAGAGGTGTTCGGCAAGCGTGCGCGGTGGATCGACTACTGGGGGAATATCGACGGCCGGACGGTTGGGATCGCCATGTTCGACCACCCGGCGAACCCGCGGCATCCGACCTGGTGGATGGCACGCGGCTACGGCTACTGCGCTGCGGATCCGTTTGGCGGAAGTGCTATCGGCGGCGAGGCACCCGGCACCGGCGACATGACGATTCGTGCCGGCGAGTCGGCCACATTCCGCTACCGGCTCGTGTTCCACGAAGGTGACCCGGAGAAGGCGGAGATTGACGCGCGGTATCGGGATTACGCCGAGGCGAAGTGATCGTCAGGCTGGTGTGAAGAGATACTCTGAAAGGACCCCGAGATCATGCTGACCGCATTGGTGATATCTGTGTT
>DAISIS010000131.1:0-4272 GCA_036821925.1 Pirellulaceae bacterium | reverse complement strand
AGATACTCTGAAAGGACCCCGAGATCATGCTGACCGCATTGGTGATATCTGTGTTGTGTGTTGCTGGTGAAGATGCGTTTGCCCCGCGTGTGCAGACACTGGCCGAGCACGTTGTGCGCCTGGACGCCATTGACGTGGCGCCCGAGCAGGAGGCGGAGAAGCAAGCGAGAATGGCCGACCTGCGCACGCGTCTGGAGCAGGGTGCTGCGGACGAAGCGGCTTTCCAGACGCTCTATCTGGCCATCGACGACGTGCGCATGTGGCTGTGGCAGCACGCGGCAGAGCGCCCGGCGATCGCGGAAGGCACCTTTGAAGAGTCTGATGAGGCGTGGCAGGTGAAGACCCCCAGGCTCGAGCTGCGCATCAAGCGCGCCGGGCTGGGCCTGGAAGTCCGCACGGCGGCCGCAGCATGGCGATTTCGCCCCTCGGCAGCGGATGATATCGTTCTTGCGGACGGGACGGTGTCCCTGGCCGACGCTCAGCGGATTACGGCGGCGCCGTTCATGACCGGCTACAGCGCCGGCTGCATGGTGACGTGGGAGCAGTTTCCCGAGCGGCCGGGCCTGGCACTCCGCTGGACCGCTTCGGTGATCGGAAACGAAGTGGTGATGGACCTGGCTGCACAGGGTGTGGGAGCGGCGCTCAAGTGCATCTCTTGGCCCCGGTCCATTGAACTGGGCAATGCCGCAACCGATCTGACGGTGATTCCGCGTATGCAGGGGATGCTGCTGCCAGGCAATTGGCCGCAGGCCCTATCGGCGGAGGACCTGGTGAACTCGCGGACATTCTACCTGCCCTGGTGGGGGCAGATTCACGACGGGCATGGTGTCCAGGCGATTCTCGAAACCACCTCCGATGCAGGCGGCCGCTACGTGCATCCGGCCGGCGGACCGACGAGTGTGGAACCGGTGTGGTTCGCCAGCCTGGGGCAGTTTGGTCACCTGCGTACCATCCGGTATGTCTTCGACGACGCGGCGACCTACGTGACGATGGCCAAACGCTTCCGCCGGTTCGTGCAGGAACGGGGTGATTTCGTGTCGCTCAAGGACAAGCTGGCCCGCAATCCGGCGTTGGATGAAGTGATCGGAAAACCTGTGGTGCATCTCGGAGCGATGTATCATTTCGTGCGTGAGGCAAGCCTGTTCAACAAAGAGCAGATTGAGGCGAATCACTCGCTCATCACGTTTGACCAGCTGGCAGACGGTCTGCGGAGACTCAAAGCCAAGGGGATCGCAGATGCGTACGTGCATCTCGACGGCTGGGGATTCTACGGGTACGACAACGGGCATCCCGATGTGATGCCGGTCGGCCAGGAACAGGGCGGCTGGGACGGGTTGAAGCGGTTTGCCGACACGTGCGAAGAGCTGGGGTACCTGTTTGCCGTTCACGATCAGTACCGGGATTTCTACCTGAACGCGGTCTCGTTTGACGAACGCCGGACCGTCACGCGGCTGGACGGCAGTCGCGAAGAGCACAGCGTCTGGTGTGGGGGGCCACAGACGTTTCTCAGTGCGCGTTTCGCTCCGGAATACGTGCGGCGCAATCACGACCTGTTTGCGGCCCACGGCGTGAAGGTCCGGGGTGCATATCTGGACGTGTTCTCGGTGTTACCGTTTGACGAAAGCGCCCAGAGTGGCCATCCGATGACGCGCGCCGAGTGCGCCGAGTACCGCCGCGACTGTTTCGACGTGCTGCGGGCCCGCGGGTATGTCGTCAGCTCCGAGGAGCCGGCGGACTATCTGGTGCGGTCACTGGACCTGGTTCATCATGCCCCGTATTCGACATACCCCAACATCGGCGGCGGGGCGGCGACCGGGATTCCGGTTCCCTTGTTCAGTCTGGTCTACCACGATTCGCTGCTCCAGCCATGGGATATGGGCGAGGACGGGGGGTGGGGAATTCCGGATGGAGATGCGGGACGGCTGCATTGCCTCCTGAACGCCGGATTGCCGTATGTGCATCCCGGTGCCACCAACCAGCTGGTCTCCCGCGTCCAGGAAGCCGCGGAGCTGGCCCGTCGCTGTGGCACGTTGGAGATGGTCTCGCACGAGTTGCTGGACGACACGCACCGGCTGCAGCGCACCACCTTCAGCGACGGAACCACTGTCACGGTGAACTTCGCCACCAAGGAGTACTCGATCGCCTACGGTGCGAATCCGTGAACGATTGCCGTTAGTGAACGCAACGATAGCGCCATCGTCTGCTGGTGTGCCGATATGCGTGCCAGCGCGAGCGTCTCGAACCCCTCATGCCCGAGGGACACTGACCGTTACGGTCCTGGCCGCCGGCGCCCCAGCATGCGATAGATGTTGTGTGGCCGCTGGACAATCAGCCGGAGCTCATCCTCCAGGACGCGATAGCTGAAGAACCGGCGTGCCAGTTCGTAGTTCTCGTGGACCATCTGCTGGCGATAGGCGGCGTCGGCGAGCACGTGGTGGATCTGCTGCACCGTTTCATCGGTGGGGAACCCGTCGAACAGGATGGGCCGGATCCCCACCGGCTCGATGTCCGTGCGGTAGATGGCATAGCGGTTGCAGACGATCGGCCGCTTGTGGTACAGGGCCTCCAGGAACGCGTTTCCAAAGCCTTCGTAGGTCGACGGGTATGCGACGATGTCGGCCTGGGAATAGGCGTCGTGGATGGTGAACAGCTTGTGACCATCCGGGGCGGTGCCGCGCCGGCTGGAGATCCACCGGTCAGCAAAGACGACATCGACCTGCAACATGTCGGCGAATTCGCGGACCCGTTTGGCGTAGGCGTCACCTTCGTCCCCGGACGCGTGGCTGATAATCAGCTTGGCGCGGTCGGGGGCCAACCGCCTGGCCAATTCGATGGCATGCTCGATCCCCTTCCGCGCCACCACCCGCGTCGGCTGGAGGATCAACAGGTCGTTGTCGCTCAGGCCGATCGCAGCGCGGAACTGGGCGGCGTACTCGTCCGGTGGCGGCGGCGGGTTGTCGTAGTCCATGACGTTGGGGATGATGCGGCATGAAAGGCCCGTGCGGCGGCTGAACTCTTCAGCCGCGAGGCTGTTGATCACGACGTGCTGGATCTGCGGCAGCGCGGGGGGGAACGCGTAGCGAATCACATCGTCCACGGCGTTGACCAGGAACCGTTCACGCTCCCAGTAGAAGTCGTGGTGGTGGGCCAGGCAGGGGATCCCCTGCTCCTGGATTTCCAGCACCAGCGCCATGCCCAACGGCAGATTCATGGGGATTGTGAGGGCGTTTTCCACGATGATCGCATCGACCCCCACCTCATTAACAGCCCGCCGCAACCGGTCGCGAATCAGACGCGTCATCCGGACGATGTCGTCGCTCAGTTCGGGAGTCCGCCGCTCCACGTCGAACGCGCGATGGGAAATGCTCAGGATCTCCGGATGGTTGAAATGGGCCTCCTCGATCAGGCAAGTGCGGTCGTCAGGGCGGTCCGACTCGCCGGCAATGTAGTAGCACTCGACGCCCATCCTTTCCAGCACTTCGGCCCACTTGCCGATCTCCAGCGACACGCCGTCTGTGCCGGCGATCCGGGTCGACACGAACGCCACACGGCGCACGCCGCGGTCGCGAGATGTCCGCATGTTGTTGCTCATCACTTCAGTCTGTTGACGATGTGCTGGAGACGCACCTGGCCGGAGACGTTGGTGCCGGCCGCGACGTCCTCTTCGCGAAACGTGGCCAGCAGGATCTCACCGGCCCCCTGCCGGTCACGGTCGTAGACGATCCAGAGCAATCCGGCCGCGTCCTGCACACCGTCTGGATAGGAAACACCGCCGCGCTCGTCGAGCAACAGCCCTGCGTTCCACGTCTGGCCGTCGTCAGTCGAGAGCTGCGCAGTCAGGTGGCTGCGCCCCGTGAACTTAAAATGATTGACCAGCAGCAGATTGCCGGAGGCGAGGCGGCGGATGAAGAAACGCGAACCGGGGTTGGCCAGGGTGGTGGCCGTGCCCGCCATCCAGGTCCGGCCGCCATCGCTCGAGTGGCTCTGCCAGAGCACACCGCTCCCGGTGCGGATCAGCATCCACAGACGTCCGTCACGCAGCTCAATAATCATGTTCTCCAGCGCCCAGTGCGGTGCCTGGACGGCACCGTGCAAGCTCCAGGTCCGGCCGCTGTCGGCAGAGATCCCGACGCCCTGAAGCTGTTTCGGACCGGCAAACCAGTCATGGATGGGCTCCGCTGCATGAGTGACCGGCATCAGCCACTGTCCGGTTGAGAGCACGGATGGTTTGTTCATGCGGAAACTCAGCGGCGCCTCGTCGGAGCCCACGCG
>DAISIS010000130.1:0-11980 GCA_036821925.1 Pirellulaceae bacterium | reverse complement strand
CGCGAGGTGCTGGCCGCCGTGGGGGGACAATCCCTGGTGGCCGCCCACGAGGGCGATCTGCCGCACGTGCTCGCGCAGCTCCCCTCGTTCCGCGCGGCCCAACGTGTCTGGTCGCTGGTCCCCCCCGTCGCCTCCGTCGGCCGGGACTGGACCACCGTGACCGATCCCCACGAACTGGAGGTGCTGGACTACTGCGTGGCGCCGGGGGCGCTGGGGGTGGCCGAAAACGCGGCCGTCTGGATCGCGTACCCCACCGTGCCGCACCGCGCAGCGCTCTTTCTCGCTCAGCACCTCGTGCTGGTGGTGCCGGCACGCAGCCTCGTGCACACCATGCACGAGGCCTACGCGCGGATCCCGCCCGGACAGGCTTCGTTCGGACTGTTCATCTCCGGACCCTCCAAGACCGCGGACATCGAGCAGGCGCTGGTAATCGGCGCCCACGGCCCGCGTTCGCTGACCGTCGTCCTGACAGGAACCGATTTTCCGGCTTCCAGTTTTTCCCCCTAGACAGTAAAAATGAGTCATTGGGCATTGGTCATTCGTCATTGGGCATTGGTCATTCGTCATTTTTCATTAGTCATCGGCCCTTCACCTTTCTCCCCGCCATCTGGCAGCACATGTCGCTGACCCTGCGAGAACCATGCTATCACCGGCTTCCATGCGATTGAGGCTCGTCACCTACAACATTCACAAGGGCATCGGCGGCGTGGATCGCCGTTATCGTCCCGAGCGCACTATCGAGACGATACTCCACTGCGAGCCGGATGTGGTGTTCCTGCAGGAGGTCGCGGAGGGTTCGCCCCGTTCGCACCACCATCGGCAGGTGGATCTGCTGGGTGACGCGCTGAGCATGCCGCATCGCGTCTTTCAGCCGAATGTGGGGTTGAAGGAAGGGCGTTACGGGAACGCGATTCTCAGTCGCTATCCGCTGTCGGACATCCAGGATCTGGATCTGACCATCCCGCTGAAGAAGCGGCGCCGCGCGCTGATCGCGCACTGTCGCGTGCATTCGCAGCAGCACACGCGCAGCCTGCTGCTGTTCAACGTCCACCTGGGGTTGGCCGGTTTTGAGCGGACGATCCAGTTGCGCCGGCTGCTGTCCAGCGAACTGCTCCAGCACACGCGGCTGACCACCGGTGTGATTGTTGCCGGGGATTACAACGACGTCTGGGGGACGCTGGGGCGACGCCTGCTCGAACCGGCGGGTTTCAAACCGGCCTGTTTCCGCCGCAAGACGTTCCCGGCCGTGCTGCCCATGCGGCCGCTCGACCGTGTGTACTATCGCGGCAACCTGGATGTGCGCCGCAGCTATGCGTCACGCACCGAAGTGGCCCGCCGGGCTTCCGATCATCTGCCTCTGGTCGTGGACTTCCAGCTCAACGGCGACTGGGTGTGAAGGGGGCAGCGCGGGGCTCGGCAAGAGAAGAGCCGCGGCTACGGATTCCTCAGCTCGAGCAGCGTCACTTCGGGCGGGCAGTTGAAACGCAGCGGATGGACGCCAGACAGGCCGCGGCTGACGTGAAGCAGCGTGGGGGGGCGATCGAACAGGCCGCTGGCATACCAGACGCCGTAGCGACTGGGACAGATGATCGGCCCGATACCCGGAAGTCGAATCTGGCCGCCGTGCGTATGGCCGGCCAGCATCAGGTGGAAGCCGTGGCGGCGCGCCCACGGGAGTTGGTCGGGGGAATGGGACAGCAGAATTGAGAACGGATGCGGTGTGGTGGGGTCCAGGGCGCCGGGCTGTGGAGCTGGGAACTGTGGAGCTGGGAACTGTGGAGCTGGGAACCAGGGCTGCTCGTTGCCAGCCAGGCGTACGGGGACATCGCGGATGGTCCGCAGCACGCATCGTCCGCCCAGGTCTTCAATGCCGCTGTCGGTGAGCGTCTGCCGCAGGCGGGCCACGTCGGCCAGACGCTGGTCGTGATTGCCCAGCACCGCATAGACGCCGAACGGGCACGCCAGCTGACCGAGTGTGGCGGGGATCCAGGCGAAGCAGGCGGGCTCATCGACCAGATCGCCCGTGATTGCGATCAGATCCGGCTGCCAGGTTTGGAGGTGCGCAAGGGCGACGTCGAAGAACTCGCGCGTCAACTGGCCCGTCATATGCAGGTCGGTCACCTGGGCGATGCGGAGTCCGGCGAGTGCGGGGGGGAGGTTCGGCATCCGCACGATCTTGTGGTGGGCCTGCACGTGCAGGATCTGATTGCCGGGGATGGCCCCCCACATGCGCGTGAGCCTCCTGCCGATCGGCCGGTGCCCCAGGATCCGTGCGACGTCCAGGCACTGCGTGTCATTGGCCACCAGCGGTCCTGGTCCTCGCTGTGCGACGCGGCGGACGAGCCAGCCGGCCAGCACATACGTGAGCATCATCCAGCAGATCAGCTGCCACGCCAGCATGATGCGGTCGGGCCAGTGCGGGGAGGTCACGGCA
Organism: Pirellulaceae bacterium; assembly: GCA_036821925.1. Classification (GTDB taxonomy): domain Bacteria; phylum Planctomycetota; class Planctomycetia; order Pirellulales; family Pirellulaceae; genus JAAYDI01. Next base: position 9,546 of record DAISIS010000130.1, on the reverse strand, counting down.
CCCGCCGGGCCCCGCAGGACGAGCCAGGCGAAGACGCTGCAGCCGGTGGCGAGGCAGGCGAGGATCACCCACTTCTCGAGCTGGCGGACGAAACGCGAGGGGAGCCCGCTGGCGTGCAGGCGATTGTAGATCCACGTCCACGCCGACAGATGGCCCAGCAGCACGGTGATGGCCAGCAGCGTAGGTGTCACAGATCACAGCTCCCACGGACCAGCGCCGCGACCGGCCGCATCGAGTGCCCGGAGCGGCGGTTGGCTCCAGGCTCGACACACCGTGCCACGCTACGATACTTGCGATATGTCAGCGCGGATGTCGACGATCGTTTCGACGGTTTCCAGCAGTTGCTCCAGCCGGAACGGTTTGTACAGGATCGCCTTGGGGTGCAGTCCGGCGCGGCGCGCGTTGACAATGGAGTGCCCGGGATCCCAGCCGAAGCTGGACATCAGGATGAGCGGGACGTGTTCCATCAGTTCCATCAGCTTCAGCAGCAACTCGTAGCCGGTCATGTCGGGGAGCCGGATGTCGGCGATGATGGCGTCGTAGGGCATGCGATGCCGCACCATCAACAGCGCTTCGCGCCCTTCGTGTGCGGTTTCCACCTCGCAGCCGTACCGGTCCAGACGCAGGTGGGCGTCGTTGCGGATGGACTCGTCCGCGTCGACGACCAGCACGCGGCGGTTCGTCAGCTTGGGCCGTTTCTCGACTTGCGCCGTGGCCGGCACCGCCTCGGCGGGCGCCATGGTCTGGCCGATGTGCTGGATCACCTGCTTGATATTGCGGGCGTGCCGCAGGATGTCCTGCAGGCGATCCACCAGTTCCGGATCGTGATTGATATACCGCTCGATCACGTTCACGGCGTCGTTGAGGATTTCGTCCACAGGCAGCGCCACCGCGCTGTGAATGGCCTCCACACTCCGCTGCGCCGCATTGGCTTTCTGCGCCACGAGCAATTCCAGGGTGTTGAGCGCCACCGCGACGTTGCGCGAGAAGATCTCCAGGAACTGCAGGTCGCTTTCCGAAAACGCGCGCGGCTCAGGACTCTCCACGTTGAACGTGCCGATCACCTGCTCGTTCCAGACCAGGGGCACGGTCAGCGAGCTGCGGGCCCCTTCAAAGGCTTCCAGGTACAGGCGATCCTCGTGCGCGTCTTCGCACAGGTAGCTCTTGCCCGTCGCCGCGACAAAGCCGGTCACGCCGTTGTCGCGGGTACGCGCAAACAATGGGCGGTGCGCCGCGTCCGGCTTCATGCCTACCTGCACCAGCGGGCGCAGTTCCAGCGTGTCCTGATCGAGCAGCCGGATCTCGATCACGTTGAAGTTCAGAAGGCTCTTCGTATAGTGCAGGATGTTCGACTTCAGCAGCTCGATGCGATCCTCCACATCCATCTGGATGATCTCTTCCGGCGACAAGTTCGCCAGCTCGACGCCGGCCTTGTGGATGGCGGCCAGCTTGTGCTGCTGCAGCTTCTCTTCCGTGATGTCCCGAATCGTCACGATCAGGTTCAGCGGCACTTGGTCGAGGTCGTGCACCGGCGCTGCATGCACCTCGTAGAACTTGTTCTCCCCCACCCGCAACGTCGAACTGCTCGAGCGCCCCGTCGCCAGCGCCGTGTGGAAGGGGCAGAAGTCGGGCCCCAGGATCTCGGCGTTGCCCAACGCGGCAAAGAAACTCAGGCCGGTCACGTCGCGGTTACCACACCAGTGGCGGAACGTCGGGTTGCCCCACACCACGACATTGTCCGGGGCCAGCAACACCACGCCGTCCGGCATCCCGACCAGAATCTGTTCGTTCTGGAGCAGCCGGCCGACCTGCAGCAGTTCCGACACGTGGCGCGAGACGACGTACACGCCAGCGAACTGCTCCGCCGCCAGACGCGCGAAGGCCTGCAGCGGATCGCACTCGACCACCACGTCGCAATCGCTGCGCAACGCCTCCGGCACGCAGGAGAAGGCGTCGCTGCAGTTGCAGATACAAAGGATTTTGGGTCTCTCAGCCAATCCCAAAACTCCGGCCAGACGTTGCCCCGCTCCGTGAGATTATAAGGATGGCTTCTTCCTTGAACAACTGCCACCGTGCCGCATCGTCACCACTAACATCGGCCGACTGACCGACACAGGTCCACTGTTCATCTCCGATGACCAGGTTTTCCTGATTTCCGGGCTTCACCCGTTGCGCCTGCCGGCCACTGGCATGTGCTGGGCTCTCCACCCCACGCTGTGATGACGCTGCACATCATCATAACGCGCCGGTAAGCGTTCGCTACAAACGCTGCATTCCGTGGCATCGGAATCGGGGGGGACGCGGCAAGGCTGCCGACGTCCACCCGACGATATGTTAGCGATAGCGGCCGACGATGTCAGGCTCCAGGCGGTTGTGTTCCGAGGGAATCGAACATGTGGCGATCCATTTTTCTAGCACTGGGAATCGTGCTGTGCATCCTGGGGGCCGAGTGCCTGATCATGGAGAAAGCCGTGTTGGCCAACGATAATCCGCCACCGGCGCAGCAGACGGCCTCCTTGTTTCTGGCCGCACCAACCCCAACGAGCCGAGAAATCAAACCACCTGACTGGGCTCCTTGGACGCTGATGTCGTGCGGTGCCGTCGTCATCCTCTACTCGTACTCCATTCAGCGCCATCAATGATCACCGGGGCACAATGGTGGTCAACGCGAGTACGATCTGCTTTGCGGTGTGGGTTCAGCCGTAATCGCCGATCTGGGTCGCGCAGACTGGCGTTGTATGCTGGCTGCCCGAAATGCGGGTGCCTCGCGCGCACTCCGGGGCCGTGTGCGGGACGAGTTTAGCGGCGCCGTCGTGCGCGCACGGCTGTCCCTGCAATGGGTAGGCGACCAACGTTAAAGGGTGGAGGCCTCGAGGCCTGCCAGCCGGTCCCGGACGGCATCGATCAGCCGGCGATTGCCGGCTTGCTGCGCAACCCGCAGCGCCTGGCGAGCGGCGGCCAGCGCGTCGGCAGGCCGCCCAAGCTGCTCGTAGACGGTCGAAAGCGCCAGCTGCGCCGCGGCATCGCTCGGGGGGGCCAGTGTTGCGGCCAGATCGATCAGCGTGGCAGCCTCGGCAGCGGCGTCTTGGGTACCGTGCTTCGACAACAGAGCAGCCAGTTGCAGGAGGGCCGATACGCACTTGGGATCGCAAACCAATGCCTGCCGCAGCGCGGCGACCGCCTGGTCCGTCTCTCCCAGACGGACCAGGGCCGAGCCCAGGGTGGCGTACGCCATGGCGTCTTGAGGATCGAGCTCGACCGCTCGCGCCAGATTCGCTTGACCCTCCCGGAATTGACCAATATCCACGAGAAAGCTGCCCAATTGAAAGTGCCACCGGGCAGTTTCAGGCTCCAGACGCACCGCTTCGCGATAGTGGTGGAGCGCCGCGGGGACATCCCCCAGGCTGCGCAGGACCCAGGCAAGTTCACTATGGGCACCCGCCTTGTTGGGGTCGAGCTCCAGCGCTGTCACCAGTTTTTCTTGTGCTTCGGTGAGCCGGCGCTGGCGCGCCAGTGCAGCTCCCCAGTTCTCATAGGCCGGCGCGCTCAACGGGTTGACCGACAGCGCCTTGCGGAACCAGTGGATGGCCTGGTCGTAGTTCCCGTAGAACGCGCTTCCTCCACCGATCTCGATGTAAGAATCTTCGTTGAGAAACTGTTCGCGGATCTTGGCGATCGCGTCGGACGCGGCGTTGACGAACTCGGGGATGTTGGCGGCCCGGTCTGGCGCGGTGAACTGTGGCAGGAGCACCGGGGGTGAGCTGTTTCCCGACTCGTCGATGTGGGTGAGGAACAGCTGGGTGTAGGGGGAATTCACCTTGGAGGAGAACACGAGCCATTTGCCGTTTGGAGACCAGCTGTGCCACGAGTTCATCCGGAGCGTGTTGCATGCCAGCCGGCGCGCTTCCCCGCCTTCGGCCGGAATGATGTACAACTCGCTGTCCGGCTGCAGGAGCATGAAACTGCGAGCGCGGCAGAACACGATCCACTTGCCGTCCGGTGAGTACTTGGGAAAGTAGTTGCTGTAACCGTTGTTCGAGGCACCCGGAATGGGGACCGCCTGGCCTCCCTTGCCTGCGTTGAAGGGCAGGCGATACAGGTCGTAGAGAAAGGTCTTGCCTTTGGAGATGAACTCCTCGGCCGCCTGCGGAGGAACCATGACCGTCTTGATGTGCCGTAACTCGGGCGGGTCGAGTGCCGGATCGCGGCTGCGGGCAAACACGATGTCTTTCCCGTCCGGGCTCCAGACTCCGTTGGTCTGCACGTACTGCGGGTCGTCTGCGCCTGGCAGCGCGTGAAACTCCCGCTGCTCCCGATCGTAGATGGCCAGGAAGCCTTTGACGAGGAAGAAGAGCTGCGAGAACATGATGTTGTCCCGGTAGACTGCCAAGGCCCGGTCCTTGACGGTCCCCACCAGATAGCGTCCGTCGGGAGAGACCTGGCACAGCAGACCGAAGGTCAGCTGCTTGTCTTCGCGCTGGTAGTCGGCCCAGGTAATGAGTTTGCTCTCGTCGATGGTGATCTCGCGCTCAATCGGCGCCACGGTGTACGACGCCTTGTCGTTGCCGGAATCCACCTCCATCGCCAGCGTCTTGCCGTCATTCGAGAAGGAATGGCAGTTGCCGCAGACCGGCAGGTTATCCAGCACCACCGGCGGTTGTTCTTTGGACGAGATGGGGCCGAACCGCCACCGGATATGCCGGGCCGGGTCCAGCACCGCCTCGCGGAACGGCAGAGCCACCTCGCGGTAAAAAATCGGCGCTCCGACTTCGTCGGCCGACGTGGCGAGCGTGATCTGCGCGGCAGACAGGATCCTACCCGGGCGGCGACGATTGACGCCCACGATCGTGGCCGTGGCCGGTTTTTCACAGCTCCGTACCTTGATGGCCTGCCAGACGTCGTCCGCGGGCGTCCACTGCGGACTCTGGCAGGGGAAACTCATCCGCGGCGAACCATCGGTGAAATTGAGCGCGATCACCCACAGGTCACTTTTGGGATGCGGATCCTCCCAGCGGAATGTGGGGGCGATGATCTCGGGAGGAAAAAGCGTGCCGTCGAGCGGGTATTGGATCGTCAACGCGCCGGCTTTCATGCCCGGCTGATACGCGCCGAGTATCCGCTCGACGCGGATCGGCGGTTGGTAGAGGAAAACCAACCAGCCGGTGACGCAAATCGCCAACAGTGCCGCTGTGCCTACGGCGGCCCGTACCCGTTTCTGGGGGGGGCCGGCCGGGCCGAGCCCGTATCGCCGGCGAACGCCGGCGCGGATCTGCGAGAAGATGGGGAAGTGCATGCAGCTCTAACACCGCGTTGCGGGCAATGTTCCGCCAGTCGCAGGACGCAACGCGGGATTTGAGCGGGGCGGGGTTGGATGTGCAATAGTCAGGACGGTCAGTTCGCCCGGCCAAGGCTGCCTCGCGTGGCCGGACGGTGAATCGGCACAGCACGGGGGCCGCGAACCAGAGCCCGAGTCGGCCAGGCCTGACCTGACACCCGCCTGCGCAGATTCTCAATGTCCCACAGGCTTCGCCCGTAACAACAACGCGACCAGCCCGCCATTCCTTCGTGCTTCCGTCATTCGTCCTTCGTCCTTTCTCCTCCCCCTTTGCGCAGCAACTCAAAATACTCCCGCGTCTGTTCCCGTTCCCGCCGGGGCAAGTGTTGTTCGGCGAGCGGATCGGGATCATCGCTCACCGCGCTGGCGATTTCCTGCTGGATCACGGCCCGTGAGGTGCCGGGGACATTCGGTCCCCCGGTGTCTCCGGCGCGGACCGCCTCGCCGGCGCGGGGGTTCCCACCGACGCGTGTGCGATAGCCGCCGGTGGCGGTCTCGGCCTCCGGTCGCGCGCCGCTTCCGCTCCCGGCAGTCAGGCCGTTTCCAGCGACCTCACCCGGCATGTTGGCCTGGGCGGCCAGTGCGCCGGCGGCGCGGCAGGCTGCGCAGCCGGCGCCGCCGCACTGGCTGCAACTCATCGCGCTCTTGGCGTCGCCGATCTCGGTCATTATGGCGTCGAGCGTCTCGAGGTTCTCCAGTTGGCTCTGGAGTTGCTGGAGGTTCTGGGCCAGTTGGTCCAGCTGTTGAGCGGACTGCCGGCCGTCGCCGTTCTGCAGTGCTTGCTCGCAGTTTTGGAGTTGACTGGCCAGCGACTCCAGGCGGCCGAGCGCGGGGTTCTGTGTGTCCAGGTTATCCAGTTGTTGCTGCAGCTGGTCGAGCCGCTGCTGCAGCTGGCCGGCGGCCGCCAGGTCACCCTGTTGCCTGAGCGTGTCGATTCTCTGCTGCAGCGTCTGTTGCTTCTCCACCAGTTCTTGCCGAGCGCTGAGACTCTTGTGGAGTTCTGTGGCGAGTTGTTGCAGCTGTCGGGCCAACTGTTGCCTCTCGGCTGCCGTCAGGTCGTCGCGGCGCAGGCGATCGCTCAGTTGTTGCAGTTCCTGCAGGGCCGTCTGCAGGTCGCCGGACTGCAAGGCCCGGGCGATGCGGTCTGCCGGCCCGTCCGGGACGCTCTTGGTCAGCTGTTTGAGCTGGTCGCGCATCTGCTGACCGCCCTGGAGTTCCGTACGCCGATCGGCGACCTCCTTCGAGAGATTGTTGAGTTTCACGAGCGCCTTTTTGCGATCGGCGTCGGATCGTTCCAGGTCACTGGCGGTCTGTTCGAGTTTCGCCAGCAGCGCGTTTGCCTCGTCGTACTGTCTGGCATCGGCGGCCTGTTTCTGTGCGGCCAGCCGCTGGCGGAGTTCCTGCATCGAGCGGCGCACCTGTTGGCTGGTGTTCTCGGTCGAGGGGGCGGCGGCCGCGGCGTCCGGTTTTGCGTCCGGCAGTGTGAAGCCGACCAGGAAGGTGGCCAGGGCGGCGAGCACGGGCAGGACGGGCTGCCAGCTCCAGGCGGGCCGGAATTGTTCGCGGAGGTCGATCCGCTGCACGCGCTGGCGCGCGTCTTCCACCAGCGCTCGGCCCATGGCGGTTGTCTGTGCGGTCTGCGAGAGTGTCAGCGCGCTGGACACGCGTTCCTGGAGCCCATACCGCAAGTCAACCTCGATGGCCGCGTCCAGCTGGTCAGGTCGGTGGGCGATCGTCCACAGGCAGCCCGCCAGGACTCCGGCGGCCAGGGATCCCGCGAGCCAGGCCAGCCACCACACGCGCCCGTCGACCGACAGGGGGAACAGTTTCCGCGCGACGACGGCCACCAGGGCGAGCAGCAATGCGGCCAGCAGCGACCAGGTTGTGTGGCGCAGCAGACCACTGCAGAACATCCGACACGAAGCCCGGCGAACTTGACGCTGCAACTCGTCCACGACTGAGTCTCCAGTGACGCCACGGACTGGGTCTACAGGGGGAAAGCGATCCGACGGACCGTGCGCAGGTGCGGTGTCGCACACCCGCAGCTGGCACGCGTTCCTTCCCGGCCACATTATACATGCGCGGCCACACGCTACGCGGCGAAATACCGGACGGCGTTGGCGAAAATGGCCAGACCATCGCCGGGATCCCGATACTCTCCGCGCGCCCAGCGCGGGTGCTGGGTCGGGTCAATATACCTTTCCGGATGTGGCATCAGCCCGAGCACGCGTCCAGTCTCATCGCAGACCCCGGCCACGTTGGCGAGCGAGCCGTTGGGATTGACGGGAAACGGGAGCACGGTGTCCTGGACGCGGGCCTGTTCGTCGCAGTAGCGGAGGGCCAGCTGCTGCTGGTTCTTCAGCTGTGTCAGCCGCGTGGGATCCGGCACGACGAAGCGTCCTTCCGCATGGGCGATCGGCAGGTACATGCGTGCGATCCCCTGCAGGAACACACAGTGGCTGGAGTCGGTGACGAGGTGCACCCAGCGGTCCTCGTATTTCCCGGAGTTGTTCCAGGTCAACGTCGCCAGCGGACCGGTTGCCGGGTCGTCGGGCAGCAGCACTCCGGACTTGAGCAAGACCTGGAATCCGTTGCAGATGCCCAGGATCAGTTTCTCTGCCGCCTTGAACGCCTGCAGCGTCTCGCTCAGGTGATGCCGGATCTGGTTCGCCAGGATTCTGCCGGCCGCGATGTCGTCCCCGTAGCTGAACCCGCCGGGCAGGCACAGCACCTGGTATTCGGCCAGCAGGCTGGGGTTCTCCAGCAGGCGGTTGATGTGAATCAGGTCCGCCTGTCCGCCGGCGCGCTCGAACGCGTACGCCGTTTCGCGGTCGCAGTTGGTTCCCGGGGCACGCAGCACTAGGATACGCGGCGTGGGCATAGGTCGGTCATGTCCTCTCTACTGCCATTGCAGAGGTTGCTGCCAGGCTTGTTTGAGTGTCGCGATGGGCAGGTCAAGCAACGTCCGCCGGGCGTTGTTGCCGTCGCTGATGACGATCGTCAGTTGGGGAGACGCCTGCACGGACCCGATCGCAGCCCAGGGGATCTGATTGTCGCGCAACAGCGCTTCAAAGACCGGCTGCAGTGGCGGGGGCACCTCGCACACGAACCGCGTGTTCGACTCGGCAAACAGGCGGGCGATTGTCGGCAGGGGTTCGTGCAGCGCGTCGAGCGTGTGGGGGACGGCGCCGACGTCTACCTGGGCCCCCCAGCCACCGGCAAAGGCCATTTCCGCTACCGCGACTGCCAGGCCCCCTTCGCTCAGGTCGTGACAGCTCCGGACCAGCCCGGTAGAAATGGCCTGGTGCAGCGTCTGGAATGTGCGGCGGGCCAGTGCCGGATCGACCTGCGGCACGTTGCCGCCCGACTGGCCATGAAGCAGGGTGTAGTGGGACCCGCCGAGTTCATCGCGTGTGACGCCGATCTGGTAGAGCAGATTGCCCGGCTGCTTCAGATCCATCGTGACGCACTGCCGCACGTCGGCGATCTGACCGAGCGCGCTGATCAGCAGCGACGCGGGGATCGCGATGGTGCGTTTCTGGCCCTGTTCGTCCCAGTAGCTGAATTCGTTGTTCAGGCTGTCCTTGCCGCTGATGAACGGCGTGCCCAGGGCCACCGCCACGTCGTGGCAGGCCAGCGCGGCGCGGACCAGCGAGCCGAGGGTTTCCGGGCGGTCGGTGTATCCCCAGCAGAAGTTGTCGAGAATGGCGATGCGCCGCGGATCCGCTCCGACCGCCACGCAGTTGCGGACCGCTTCGTCGATGGCACTGGCCGCCATGTGGTACGGATCGAGATCGCCGTACCGCGGGTTCATGCCGCAGGCCAGCACCAGTCCGCGGTCGGAGTCCAGCAAGGGACGCACCACTGCGGCATCGCTCGGACCGTCATTCGCGACGCCCACCAGCGGCTTGATGACGCTCCCCCCCTGCACCTCGTGGTCGTACTGGCGGATCACCCATTCCTTGCTGGCGACGTTGAGCGATCCCAGGATGCCGAGCAGGTCGCGGCCGAAGTCCGGCACGTCCGGCGCTGCGACCGGCGGCGCCGCGGCCGGCGGCGTGTAGTGCGCATCGCGCACGACAGGGGGACGACCGCCGTGCAGGAACTGCATGTCCAGATCGGCCACTTCGTGTCCACAGTATGTCAGCCGCAGGCGTCCGGTCGGCACGAACCGGCCGATGATGACCGCCTCCACCCCCTCCGCCTCCCCC
>DAISIS010000129.1:0-11993 GCA_036821925.1 Pirellulaceae bacterium | reverse complement strand
AGCACCACCACCAGCGCATCGGCGCCGGCCTGCTCGAACCCCGCCACCGTCGACTCGATGTCCGACCGCCGGAACACCGCCGCATCGAACAGCACATCGGCGTGCGGTTCGAGCGCGGGGATCAGCACCTGCCGGAGCCACGCTTCGCGCGCTGCGCGCAGCCCCGGCGCCAGCGTCTCGTAGAGCTCCAGCGTCAGCGCGAGCAGACCGACCTTCGGACGCACACCTGTGTTCATCGCGTGCCTTTCTTGAGCAGTTTTCGGAACCGGCGGAGCAGGAAATCGACGATCTGCTCGTCGGCCAACAGCCCCAACTTGGTGAGCACCGTGCGGTGCCCTTCGTGGTAGGCGTGGACGCGCGTCCAGAGCCCCTCGTCCAGCAACCGGCGCTGGAACCCCTTGGCGTCCTCCACCTGATGGAACTTCAGACCGGCCAGGTAACCGCGCCCGTGCGCCGCCTGCAGCACCTGCGGGAAGTCGGCGACCAGCGATGCGAACCCGTCCTCAATGTACCGCCCCAGCGCCCGGATCCTGGCCGCGTGCCGCTGGATGAGATCCAGCGAACAGAGCGCCACGAAGGCCGGCATGCCTGCCGATCCGTTGGTACTGATCGCATCGTACTGCTCCAACACGTCGTGCCGCTGATGCATCAGCACCCCCGACAGCGGATGGAAGCCGGCGGTCAACCCTTTGCCGAGCACCACCAGGTCCGGTTCCAGACCCAGCGTGCGGAACTCCAGCACGTCGGGCTGCCAGAACCCCGTCTGGATCTCATCCAGACACATCAGCGCGCCGCTTGCGCGGCAGCACTGCTGGGCCAGCTGCAGATAGTCGCGTTCCACCGCGATCGCCTCGCGGTTCATCATCACAGGCTCCGCCCAGAAGCCGGCGATGCGCCCCCCATACGTGCGGAATGTCTTCTCGAGTGATCGCGCGTCGTTCGGCTGCAGCGTGATGACCTTGAAACGCGGTGTCAGTGCGGGCCACATGCCGCGCATGAACTGGGGCAACATGTCGCTGCCGTGGTAGTTGCCCTCCAGCACGACGATGATCGGGGTCGTCTTCTTGTCCCGTGTCCGTGCAAACACGCACAACTGGATCTTCAACGCGGCGGCACAGGCGACCGAGCCGGTGCAGATGCCCAGGTGCACGGTGTCCAGCGGGTCGGCTGCGCCCGGCGCGTTGCCCAACTCGACCAGCCGGCGCGCCAGCCACTTGAGCGGCGATTGCGGGATATTCGAGTGGTTATCCCAGACGACACCCGCCCGCGACGCGGCAGCGACTGCCGCACACAGCGCGGGATGGTTGTAACCCCACAGCATCTGGTAGTGGCCGGCGGTGCAGTCGAGAAACAACTTGCGCTGCTCGGTCAGATAGAAGAGTCCCCGTCCCACCAGGAAGTCATCGCTCGGCCCCTGCTGGCTGCCGCCAAACGAGTCCTGGAGCGCCGACTTGTCGATCGGGCGGAATGCCGGCACGCCGCGGACGGTCCGGCCGACCTGTCGCAGCAGGCCGGGCGTGGTTTCCGCATCCAGAAACTCCAGGCCGGCCTGCATGGCCGCCGCAATGCGAGGTCCGCCAGGACCCAGGATTCGCTCGAGCGAAAAACGACTCTTCATGGTGCAGAGCTGCCAATTCTATTGCGTGGTTGAGCGGTTGTTCCCTGCGCGGCGGATCCTGCCTCACGGCGCCGCTGCACCGGGCCCCCAGAACTGGAACCAGATCACATAAGCGTACAGTACGGCCATGATGCCGATGAAGATGCACCACCACAGAAACAGGTTCCGCAGCCCTCGATTCCGGGCGCGTTCCGACTCCGGCAACCGCGCCACACGCCAGGACCAGATGATCCCCTTGATCTTTTCCGGATCGGGCGGCTTGGTCACCAGCGACAGCAGCACCAACAGGAGCATTGAGACGATCCACACCAGAAACGTCCGGTTCAGGAAATTCCGGAACGGCATGAGCCAGTGCACGTACACCGACAGGTAGTACTGCATCAGCGCGGTGTAGGGGAAGGCAAACAGCAGCACGAACGTGGCCGCCCACGCGGTGGTGCGTTTCCACAGCACTCCCAGCAGGAAGACCGCCGCGATGGGCGCGGCGACCCACGCGCCAATGTCCTGTATCAGAATGAAAACCCCAAGGTTCCGGCGACTGAACCAGATGGCCAGCAGGGTGGCGATGACCAGAATCACAAACGCACTGAGCCGGCCCACCAGCACCAGGTGCCGTTCCGACCGGTGCCGGCCCAGCACCGGCTTGTACAGGTCCATCGTGAAGACCGTGCTGCACGAGTTGAGCACCGAACTGATGTGCGAGAGCATCCCGCTGGCCAGCCCCGCCATCACAATGCCGCTCAAGCCCAACGGCACCAGGTTGCGCACCAGCGTGGGAAACGCCTGATCCGGATCCTCCAGCCCCGGGTAGAGCCGAAAGGCGACGATCCCCGGGATCACCACCAGCAGCGGCAGGACGATCTTCATGAACCCGGCAAAGACCACCCCCATCCGCGCATCCCACTCGCTGCGCGCACCCAGACACCGCTGCACAATGAACTGGTTCGTGCAGTTGTACCAGATGCCCACCGAGATCGCCAAAGTCCAGACCCCGAACCACGGGAACTCCGGATCCGTGGCGGGATAGATGAACTTGAATTTTTCTGGCGCATCGAGCATCAGGTCGCGCAGGCCGCCCACTTCGTGCAGCCCCACGACCGTCACAATCAGCCCCCCCAGCATCATCACAACGAACTGGAGGAAGTCCGTCCAGGCCACCGACACCAGGCCGCCATAGATGGTGTAACTGCCCGCCAGCACCGCCAGACCCACAATCGTCACCGTCTCGTTCCAGCCGAACATGCCGTGCATCGCCTTGCCCCCGGCCAGCATCACCACGGCCATCTGGGCCACAATCCACAACACCAGCGAGCAGACGGCAAACAGGTAACGGCAGGTGGCGTTGTAGCGCCGCTCCAGGAACTCGGGCATCGTGAAGAGCCCCCCCCGGATGTAGAACGGGAGGAAGATCCAGATCAGCGCGGAGAACGTCAACCAGTTCCCCCATTCCCACTGGGCCACGACGAACCCCACGGCATACGCGATGCCGATCATCCCGATGAAGTGCTCCGTACTGATATTGGCGGCGATGATCGAGCCGCCGATGGCGTACCACGGCAGTCCTTCCCCGGCGAGGAAGTAGCCCCGCGTGTCTGCCGCCCGGCGCCGCGCCACCCAGATTCCCAACGTGATGTTCAGGATCAGATAGAGCGTGAACAGGATGAAATCGATACGGTGCGTCATGATGGACCTCGAGCCCTCCGCTTGACCAGCGCGGCACATTCTCCCACACCGGGTGCATCAGGGCAACGACGCCATCACTTCCCCGATCGCTGCCAGCGTGCGTTCCACCAGCACCTGCCCGCCCTCGGGGCCGACGACATTGGTCATGACGGTGGCGCTGTAGTTGTCCATCACCGTCTCGCTCAGGCCGCCCCCGGCAATCGCCCGCGGCGTCGGCAGGTAGTAGGAACTCTCCGGCCCCGTGGCGGCCAGTTGGATCAGGATCGTCTGTACCGCCACACTCCGCGCCTGGATCTGGATGCCGTAGTCGACGTACAATTCGAACGGATTCGTCGCGAGGGCGACGTCGCCCAGCCGCAGGACGTGCAGTTCGATCGTGTAGTCCTGCTGGCCCCGCTGCTGGGCCTCGTACCGATCGCACACGCCGCCATACAGCCGGCGGACCCAGACATCCCACCCGCTGCGTTCGGCTTTGGCGTCGATGGCGTCACGGACTTTCCGGGCAATCGCGAACTCCTCGTCCGTGATCGTCCGGGTCGGCAGATGCACCGGCCGCACCAGGTGCACCATGGGCACATCCTCACGGATGTCCTGGGCGATCAGCTCGGCCACGTCGAAGAAGGCCGCCGCGATCCGGCGTCCCAGTTCCTGGGTGCGTGTCCGCCCGCGCAGCTGATCCATCCGCGTTTCCCCCTGCTTGCGGTACGACAGGTGCGGGCACTGGTCCCCGGCCGGCGCACAGAAGCCGAGCACGCACAGTTCCGGGCCGTACCGGGCACGCAGCAGCTCACGCACGTCATGCCAGAAGTCGGCGCTCACCACCGTTTCACCCTGCGACATCTGGGCAGGACATGCCAACGTGATGGCCGTGGCCTTCAACTGGCGCCGGTCGTCGTAGAAGCAGAGGATTTCGACGCCGTGGTCCTCGTACCCTTCAATGTGCCGGAACTGGGGATCGTTGGTCTCAAACGACATCTGGGCGCGACCGTCGGCGTAGACGACGCGGCGGTTCTGGCCGACCACAGCATGCGACAGGCCGAATCCCATGGCGCCGACCGCGCGGCTCTCCCAGGCCCGGACCACCGCCTCCGCCATCCGCTCGTACAGAAACGGCAGGTAATCCTTCGGCTGCGTGGCGTCACCATAGTCCTTTTCGTCGTACTGGTTCTGCACCGTCACGGGTGCTGAGTGCGTGTGGGTGGCGGCCAGGAACAGTTTGTTGATGTCGAATCCCGGCAGCTGCTCCGCCACACGCCGGCGGAAATCCTCCTGCACACCCGGCCGGATCACGCACAGATCACACGACACCAGAATGGCCTGGTCGATCACGCGATCGCCGTCGCGCGACTCGAGCGCCAAGACGTTGGCCGTCAAGGGACTCTGGATGGTGGACGTGACCCGCACCGTCTGGAACCCGGTCAGCGCGACCGGCGGCCGGGGGGTGATGTCCGCCGCGGCCGCCCCGATCCACAGTTGCCGCGTCCCCGTGGGGCCCTCGGCGGCCAGCGCCGCTGCTGCCTCAAGTGCGGGACCGGCGACGGCCACAGCCCCCGCGCCGCGCAGGAACTGGCGCCGCGAACAACCGTGGTGCGGTACCGACTGCACTGCCCTCTGCTCGTGCGTCATCAGCTCTCTCCTCATGGTGGCGTCTCGCCATTGGGTAACGATCTCACAGCAGGTCCGCGATCTCGCTGGCGTCCGGGAACGATGTCTGAGTACCGGACTTCAGGACCGAGCGGGTGGCGATCGCGCCGGCGCGTTGTGCGGCTTCGAGCAGTGACTGGCCGCGCCCCAGGAAATAAGCGAGGCTGCCGACATACGCATCACCCGCCCCGGTCGAATCGATCGCCTGAACCGTGTGCGCCGGTACATGCCGGGCCGACTCGCCCGTGACGATCAGGCTGCCGCGCTGCCCGAGCGTCAGGATGATGGCGCCCGCACCGCGTGCCAGGAGCACCCGTGCCGCAGACTCCGCCTCGTCGAGTGTCGTGACCGGCTGCCCCGTCAGCAGTTGCGTTTCCGTCTCGTTCGGGCAGAACACGTCGCTCAGCTGGTAGATTTCCGCGGGCAGCTCGGGCTGGGCCGGCGCCGGATTGAAAACCGTGGTGACACCGGCCGCGCGGGCCAGACGCAGCGCTGTCAGATTCAGCGCGATCGGAATCTCCAGCTGGCAGACCAGCACGTCCGACGCGGCGATCTCTGCCTGCGCTGCGGTAATCTCCTCGGCTGTCAACAGGTCGTTGGCGCCGGTAACGATGATGATCGAGTTGCCTCCGTCCGGATCCACAGCGATCGGGGCGACACCGGAGAACGCCTGGTCGGTGAAGTGCACGTGCCGCGTGGCAATGCCGAAACGCTCGAAGTTCTCCCGCGTATTCTCGCCGAACACGTCGCGGCCGAGTTTGGTGATCATCGTCACGTGCGCGCCGAGTTTGGCTGCCATCACCGCCTGGTTGGCCCCCTTGCCGCCGAAGCCCATGTGAAACCGGGTGCCGTGCAGCGTTTCGCCCAACGCCGGGAGCCGCGGCACGTAGCTGATCAGGTCGATGTTGCAGGCCCCGACGACAGTGATCTTCGGTACCTCAGACGCGCGCTCCATGAGATCTACTCCTGAATGGCCCCGAGTCGTCTTGAATCACGTGCTGATGCGGCGGGCTCACCCGCCGCGCCGTTGTGCTGCTGCCACCACTCGGCCGCCTGCTCGGCAGTCCACAGCCGGGCACAGTCGCAGGCAGCCAGCGCACGGTCCAGACTCGCTGCGTCCGGAAACCGGTTCGCGGGCAGTTTCTCCAGGCACCGCACGATAACGCGTTCCAGATCGGGCGGAACCGCCGGATTGACCTGCGCCGGCGCCGGCACAGGATCCTGGGCATGCGCCGCCAGGATGTCCCACACCGTCTCGCCGTCGAACGGCGGCCTGCCTGTGACGAGGAAGTACGCCACAGCGCCCAGCGAGTAGATGTCGCTGCGCGCGTCCAGCGTGTGGTAGGACCTGACTTGCTCAGGACACATGTACAGTGGTGAGCCGGCAAACGCCCCAGGCTGCGTCAACATCGGGTCCGCGTGCGCCACCGACACCTGCTCGCGGACAAGTCCGAAATCCAGGATCTTGGCTACGTCGTACACCCCGCCCCGTTCACAGGCAAAGATATTGGCCGGCTTGACGTCCCGGTGGATCAGCCCCTTGGCATGCGCCTCGCGCAACGCCCAGCATGCCTGGCGCAGCAGGTAGATCGCTCGCTCCGGCGGCAACCGGCCGTACCGGTGCACCAGCTCCTCCAGACTCATCCCGGGCAGCAGTTCCATGACGTAGTAGAACGTGCCGTCATCCGTATGGCCGTAGTCGTAGACCTCGACCGTATTCCAGTGGGTCAGCCTAGCGGTCGCCTGCACCTCCCGTTCGAAGCGGGCGAGGGCCGCCGCATCGGTCGACTTGCTCGGCTTGATGATCTTGACGGCACAGGCGCGTTTGAGCAGCTGATGCTCGGCCTGGTAGACCTCGCCCATGCCACCGGCGCCGAGCTTCGTCTTCAGCACATACTGGCCCAACTGCTTGGCTCGGAACGCTTCCTGCCGGATCGCATTGATCGTGTATGTGCCGAACACAGCCACCAGGACGGCAATCAGCGGACCCGGAATGTAGCTGCTCATGTGGTCCGCGGCGAGCGCCGCCTCGACGCCCGGCACCTGCGACCGCAGCCACAACAGCAGCAACTGCGGCACGCAGGCCGTCGGCAGCAGGACGGCCAGCGCCCGCTGCCAGGTGTTGGGCATCAGGGTGCCATAGGTGAGAATCAGAATCGACCACATGGCCAAATAAGTGTGCTCGGCGGCGACCAGCGACACCGTGTCCCCCGCCCGGGCAAAGCCGACGATCCGCGTCCCCATCATCAACAGCAACTGGACAACGAGCGCGCCGAAGAGCGTGGCTTCGAACCACCGCAGCTGGCGCAGCGACAGGGAACGACGGCCGCGCAGGATCAGGAAGCCCACAACAAAGACACACAGAATGACCGCCCGGATGCCGGCCAGCGGCGCATAGTCCGCAAACAGATTGCCGATAAAGGCCAGCGTCAGGACGACCACCAGGATGAAGGCCACAGCGGTCAGGCGACCGCGCAGCAATCCGGCCGTCTCGCCGGAGAAACGCGGACGCGTCCCCGCCACAAAGCCGACGTGCGGCCCCGTGAGGCCCGCCAGCGACTCCGGAAGGCACTGGGCCGCAACCGCCGACGCACTATCAATCGTCGGTTCAATGCCGCGTGGCCGCATACATACGCTCGCAATCACTCGCTGAAGAAACCTCAATCCGCTCGTTCACGACGCTCGCCTTGGCAGGACCCCGCCGGGGCGTTCACACCCAGCCGCCTGCAGGCGGCCGACCGCTGCGGACAAGCCCGCGGACGCCCCGCCCCGCGCCCGGCTACGGGAGTACCGCAATGCGCCAGCCCAGCAGGGCACCGATCGCGACGCACACGCCCAGCGGAACGCTAATCAGGACGAAGTAGTCTCCGACAAGTGCCTCGGAGCAGGCGTGCAGACCGTACTCCTCCGCAAGCAACAGGAGCAGCCCCACGAGCATGGCACACACAGATATCATCACCGTCGAGAAGCCGCAATACAAGGCGTGCCGTCCCCCGAGCGCCCGCAGGATTTGAAACACCAGCGTGCCGAGCACCAGGCTCCCCACGACCACAGGCGGCAGCAGGACACATGCCAACGGCAGGTCGGACATCTGCTCCAGATGGGCCAGGTGGCGGAGATTCCCGGCGCCCGTAGAGAAAGAGAAGACGTCCGGTGCATAGCGCCACGTCAACCAGATCGCCAGCGGAATCGCGGCGATCGCGAACACCAAGAACACCAAGACGCTCAGGACAAACCGCCACCAGCCACTGCGTCGTCGCCGGCGGATATTCATCAGACGCTGCGTGATGCCGCTGATCACAGGATCGTCATCGGACACGATTCGCTCCCAGTTTCCACGCGAGACAAACAGCTGCAGCGGGGTGTCAGACAGGGCACGTGGCGGCGCCGCCCGAGCCGTCTGTCAGCCCTCATGATAATCCGCGCCCGGCCAGAAGCGACGGTCCGCATACCATTTTCCGCGCTGTACAATGGCTGGTGAGAGCCTCGCGGGCTGCCATGACGGAGGGAAACAGGGTGCCCAGGATCAGTGCCGGACTGCTGATGTATCGGATTCACACGCACGCACTGCAGGTCCTGCTGGCGCATCCGGGCGGACCGCTGTTCTCCCGCCGGGATGCCGGCGTCTGGTCGATCCCCAAAGGGGAGGTGGGACCCGGTGAAGCACTGCTCGATACCGCGCAGCGCGAGTTTCGCGAAGAGACCGGAATCGAGCCGCAAGGTCCGTATCTCGCGCTGGCGCCGATCCAGCAGAAGGGCGGCAAGATCGTCCATGCCTGGGCATTCGAAGGAGACTGCGACCCCTCCCGCCTCACGAGCAACACGTTCCACATGGAATGGCCGCCGCGGTCCGGTCAGAGCCGCGAGTTCCCCGAGGTCGACCGCGCGGACTTCTTCGATCTGGCCACGGCACACCAGAAGATCAAACCGTCGCAGTGGGATCTGGTGGTGCAGCTCGTGACGCTGCTCCGCGCCCGGGGCTGTACCGTGGGAGGGCTGCCCGGCGAGGAACCGTCGTGACCGCGATCGCCTCCTGGTGGTCCGCGGCGTGCGGACACAAGTACACGTTCTACGGGAACACCATCGCGGCGGCAGGGGCCGTGCGGACGGTGCTACGGCCCCATTTCCTTCCCGCCGACGGCCGGCACGTCACATGGCAGCGCGTCCCTCCTGCAACAGCGTCAGCGGCTCCGCACGCCCCGCGAAGTACGCCGGGCAGAGGGCGGCGGCCAGGCACAGCGCCAACGTGATGGAGAAGCCGAGCAGAAGCTTCGACCACGGTACGATCAGGGGCGTGGCCAGACCGCCGAAGAAGCTCACATACTGGGAGATGCCCGTGCCGCACCAGCCGGCCATGACGCCAAACGACAGGCTCAGCACACAGGCAACCAAGCCGATCAGCAGTCCTTCGGCCAGCACCATGCGTGCCACCGCCCAGCGGGTGACGCCGATAGCGCGCAGCACCCCCAGTTCCCAGCGCCGCGCACGCACCGAGGCCAGGATCGTGTTGACGACGGCCAGGGACGTGACGAGCAGCGTGATGAGCGGCAGCTGGCACATGGCCCAGATCATGCCGTCGGCACGCGCCAGAATCCGCGTCTCGACCTCCTCGGGCGTCGTGATCCGCAGCGACCGCCCGAACATCTTCGCACCGAATCCCCAGGTCCCCTGAGCGTTGACCGGCTGGGCCTGACCGGCATTGCGGTCGGCGATCTCCTGCATGGCGGTCCCGATGCGGTCCACGCCGACACGCGGGTCGATGTTCATCCACAGGAAGTTGACCTGCCGGATGTCGAAATCGCGCCGCACGTCCTCGTAGAGCGCGAAGACTATCGCGGCCGACCGGCCACTGCGCCGGCGCAGACCGGAGAATTTCGTCATCCAGTGCCAGCCCGGCAGCGACACCGCGCCGGCAATTGTGTACTCCACCGGCTGGCCCGGATGCGCGGGGGGCAACACGGCGAACCGGTCCCCGACGCGCAGGCCGGTCGCGGCCAGGAAATGGTCGGGCACGAGGCAGTGCCGGCCCTGCCGCAACCGGGCCACGGCCTCCTCACGCGAGCCGTCGACGAATGTCGCGTTCACTAACGGGTGCGGACCGCCGAAGGCGACCTGCGGATCGAGTCCGATCAGGATCACGTTATCCTGGCGTGTGACCGAGTTGCCCATCTCGCTGCCGGTGATGTCGCCGGCCAGACGCGGTTGTTCGACAGCCAGCGGGAGGCACTGTGCAGAAACCACTCCGGCCACTTGCCGGACCGCCTCGACCTCTGCATCGGGCAGGCCCCCCAGTTGAAAGGCCGCCAGCATGTCGGGCACCCACCTGCCCGGCCGGAACGGCTCGAGCATCGAGTATCCCCACACCATCATCGAGACGTACAGGCCGAGCCCCACCGCCAGCGCGACGGTGGCCCCCACCGAACGCCACATGTTGCTGCTCAGTTGCGAGCGGAGCAATCGCGGATCGAGCCAGAGGAACCAGGCCAGGCACGGCCCGCACACCGCTTCGGCAGCGCGCACGGCCAGCGGCGTGAGGAGCAGGAAGCCGATCGCCATGCTGGTGCAGCCGACGGCCACGTAGATGCCGTAGCGGACCGCGTCGTCAATCGGCAGCGCGTAGACCAGCAGCGGATTGACCACCACCAGCGCGCAGCCGATCACACCGGCCACGATGGCTCCGGCGATATGCGGTCGCACCGGGCGGCGGGGGGCCAGGGCATCCAGCGGCAGGACGCGTGTGGCCTGCCAGGCCGGCAACAGAGCGGCCAGCAGCGCTCCCCCCAAGGCGCTGGCGCCGGTGAGCAGCACGCACCAGCCGCCCAGCGCGGCGCCGGCATCGAACAGCTCGGGACGGGCGCGGCGCGCGATCGCCAGCATTCCCCAGCCGGCCGCCAGACCTCCACCCCAGCCGATCAATGCCAGCACGACACTCTCGGCAGCGATCACCTGCGCCACCTGGCGGCGGGTCAGGCCGACAGCGCGCATCAGCGCAAACTGGCGCACCCGTTCGTGCACCCCCATGCTCAAGGTGGTGAAGATGATGAACAGCGCAGCCAGGAGTGACATGCCTGTGGCAGCCCAGGCCTGCCGCCTGGTGTTGGCCGCCAGCAGGCCCTCCTCCATCGCACGCTTGATGTCGTCGACTCCCACCAGCAGCACCGCGGGCTGCACCTGCGCCACGCGCGGGAGCCAGCGTGCGGAGAACTCCGCCACGCCGCCGCTGTCCCGCAGCCGGATGCTCACCAGGTTCACCTGGCCGGTCTGCCGCGTGATCTTCTCGGCCAGCGGCATCGGCACGTAGAGCGCCGAGGCGGCGGGGCCGAGCGTGTTGCCTGGCCCGGCCATCTGCGGCCGGCCGCTCGGCGACTGCTTCTGGATCGTCGGCGGTGCGGTCGTCTGCGCAACGATGCCGATGATCTTCAGTCGGTACTCCTTCGTGCCCAGGATCACCAGCAGTTCGTCACCGAGCGCCACCTGCAGCTGCGCGGCAGTCTGATTACTGATGACGGTCTCACGCCGCGCCGGATCGCTGTGGTCGAGCCAGTCCCCTTCCAGAAGTTCGTATGGTGAAGTCGCGCTGTGCGTGCCGACAAGCTTGGGGCCGCCCAGCATCATGCCCGGCGGACCGCCCCGCAGGGATCGGCCCGGACCGCCCCGCGGGCCGCCGCCCGGTGACTTCGCCAGGGCCGGTTCGAGCGGCTTGTCGGGCTGCACACGCACGGTCCACTGCAGCACCGACTCGCACTCGGCAACCGCCGGATCCTCCCGCAGCGCTGCGACCAGGTCGGCCGGTATAAACGACTGATCCGGCGCATCGGGAACGACAAACAGATCGAAGCGTCCCAGGTACTCGGACGCCCGGTTGCCAAACTGCGATGTGAGCGCGTCGTAGCCGCTGACAACCCACACCACGACGCAGGCCGACGCCACCATCGCCAGGGACGTCAGGAGCATGCGTGCGGGATGGTGGCGCGCATACGCCAGCGTGAGCTTCCAGGCAACTCTCATCCGCGCACCTCCATGGCGACGGCGCCGCCGCTGCCCTGGT
>DAISIS010000128.1:0-12007 GCA_036821925.1 Pirellulaceae bacterium | reverse complement strand
CCATCACCACCGCGATGCGTCGGATCATGAACGTGGACTACGTGGGCGCGGTGCGGATCGTCAGCAAGGATACCAGGCTCATGTCGCAGCAGGCGGCTGCCATACGGGCCCTGATTCACGACCGGCACCACATCACGCCACCCCAGGAAGACGACTTCCGCATCATCACCCCCACCACCATTGGCGACATCGCGCGCGGCACCTCGCGCACGCTCGCACGCCTGCTCGGCGCGCTGGCCGCACTGAGCCTGATTGTGGGCGGCGTCGTGCTGATGAACATCCTCCTGATCTCTGTGGCGGAGCGGACGAAGGAGATCGGCTTGCGGCGCGCGGTGGGAGCCACACGGCGCGACGTGTTCTGGCAGTTCCTCACTGAATCGCTCACCGTGACGTTCTTCGGCATGCTCTTGGGCGTCGGGTTGGGCGGGATCATATCGCTCGTTCTCGCCCGCGTCTCCCCGTTGCCGGTGGTTGTCTCCTGGGAACCCTTCGCCCTTGCCACCCTCTTCGCGCTCCTGGTGGGAACGTTCTTCGGAGTCCAGCCCGCACGCCGCGCCGCAAAACTCAATCCAGTAGATGCCCTGCGATGAAACTCTCGAAAAACGTCGCCCTGTCCCTGGAAATCCTCGCCGCCCACAAGCTCCGCACCGTGCTGAGCGTCGTGGGAATCTTCGTCGGCGTGGCAGCGGTCGTCGTGATCGCCGCGGCAGGTAAAGGCGCGGAGCAGAAGATCCTGGACCAGATCCGGACCATGGGTACTAATCTGATTACCGTCAGCGCCGGCCAGACAAGGCTGGTCGCCGGCCGGCAGCGACAACTGACCGTCGTCACCAGCCTGCTGCCTGCAGACGCCGAGGCGATTGCCCGGGAATGTCCCTCCGTCGCCGCTGCCGCGCCCGCCACGGGTGCCAAACTGGCCACCCGCTGGGCGGAAGAAAACGCACCCACCAACGTGCTGGGAATGACTCCGCAAGGGTTCACCGTTCGCGACTACCAGCTGGCAGCAGGTCGGTTCTTCGACACCGACGACCAACGCGTTTCACGACGCCTCGCCGTGCTTGGCCCCACGGTGGTACACAATCTCTTCGGTGCGGCAGAACCGGTCGGCCAGACCGTGCGAATCGGGCACCGTGGCGTGCCGTTTGAGGTCGTTGGCGTGACCCGCCCCAAGGGAGTGGACCCCAACGGTCTGGACCAGGACGACGTCATCATCGTGCCACTCGGAGCAATGATGCGGCGCTTGATGAATGTGACTCACGTTCAGACGATCTTCGCCCAGGCGAAACGCTCCGACCTGCTCGAGGCGGCGGAGCAGGAAGTGCGCGAGGTGCTCCGCAGACGTCATCGCCTGGAGGGCAAACACGATGACTTCACGATCCAGAATCAGGCCACACTGATCGCCGCCGAGCGGGAGACAGCGCGGTCCATGACCCTGCTGGTGAGCAGTGTCGCCGGAATCTCGCTGCTGGTCGGTGGAGTTGGCATCCTGGCCGTCATGCTGATCTCGGTCCGCGAACGGGTACACGAGATCGGGCTGCGCCGCGCGGTAGGTGCGCGCCGGCAGGATATCCGGATTCAGTTTCTGCTCGAGGCCACCATCTTGGCGGGAATCGGTGGGCTGGCCGGCGTCCTGGTGGGGAGCATCGCCACGCTGGCGGCGGCTGCCACAGGAGCTTGGGATGCTGTGATCGACTGGCGATCGGCCGGCATCGCCTGCGTCTTTTCCGTCAGCGTGGGCATTGTGTTCGGCATCTACCCGGCCACCCGCGCCGCATCGCTCGCACCCCTGGAAGCCCTGCGGGCCGAGTGACAGGCCGATCACACCGGCCCCGGGGCGGGCGGGAGGTAGCCGGCGCCGACGACCTGCCCGTAGAATGGGTGACGACCGATCCCGATTCACATCCCGTGGAGGAATCGCTGATGCGTCCCTGGCACCCTGCAAGCTGGCTGGGCATCGTGGCGGCAACCAGTTTCGCGGTGACGCTCTGTGCGTCTTCCGCTGCCGGCGACGACCGTGCGTTGCGGCGCGAGGCGGCGGACCTGTTCGGCCCTATCAAGGCTCTCCCCGAGACTGCGTTGGCCACGCCGGACGTCGCGTTGGGACGCGCGCTGTTCTGGGATCCACGCCTGTCGGCCGACGGCAAGACAGCCTGCGCAAGCTGCCACCTGCCGGCAGACTACGGCGCGGACCGGCGCCCGCTCTCGCCCGACGCCCAAGGCAAGCTCACTAAACGCAACTCCCAAACCGTGTTCAACTCCACGGGCCAACGGTCACTCAGGTGGACCGGCAACAGGAAATCGGCCGCCGAACAGGCCGAGAAATCGCTGACCGGATCGATGGGATTCGCGAGCCTGGAAGAGGCTGAGCGCAAGATGCGCGAGTTGGGATACGAGGCAGATTTTCGCCGCGCGTATCCGGACGAGGCGGAACCGGTGTCAGCTGCCAGCTACGGTCGCGCCATCGAGGCCTATGAACGCACCTTGATCACGCCGGCGCCGTTCGACGCGTTCCTGTCCGGTGACGACGGAGCCCTGAGTACGGAGCAGAAAGCTGGCCTCAAGACGTTCGTCGACATTGGCTGTGCCGAGTGCCATTCCGGACCGCTGCTGGGGGGCGATTCGTTCCAGCTGTTTGGGGTGACGCAGGACTACTGGACGGCAACCGGGTCTGCCCAGATCGATCCGGGGCGTTATGAGGACACGCAGAAGGAGATGGACAAGTACGTGTTCCGCGTATCGATGCTGCGCAACATCGCCCGGACGGGGCCGTATTTCCACGACGGTTCGGTCAAAGACCTTGGCAAAGCGGTCCAGGTCATGGCCAACGTCCAATTGGACGTCACGCTGACCGACGCCGACCTTGCGAACCTCGTCGCCTTTCTCGACGCGCTCACGGGTCAAGTGCCGGCCCATTTCTCTCCGCCGGCGGCCGAGCGTCCGGCAGGCCCCCCGCACACCGACGGCGCATCTCCGCTATAATCAGGCCTGCCCGCTGGCGGCTGCCGCTGGGTGGGGGTGGATTCACGTGCTGGTGCGGTGGGCGCATGCCGCGAGGTGCGGTGTACGGCCGCCGCAGGCTGAACGAAGGAGCCATCGACGATGACGGACATCATCGCGCTGACGCAACTGACGCGCGGCGGTGGGTGAGCGTGCAAGATCGGTCCCCAGGACCTCGCGCAGGTGCTGCGCGATCTGCCATCCATTGCCGACCCCGCCGTGCTCGTGGGCACTGCGACCTGCGACGATGCCGCCGTGTATCGTCTGGATCAGGAGCGGGCCATCGTGCAGACGGTGGACCTCATCACGCCCATCGTGGACGATCCGTACGAATACGGGCAGATCGCGGCCGCGAACTCCCTGAGCGACGTCTATGCCATGGGGGGCACGCCCCTGTTCGCACTCGCGATAGCCTGCTTCCCGACGCGGAAGATCCCGCTGAGCCATCTGCAACAGATCCTGGCAGGAGGGATCGCCAAGGCGCGGGAGGCGGGCATTGCCGTCGTGGGTGGCCACTCGGTCGACGACGATGAACCCAAGTACGGACTCGTCGTCACCGGCCTTGTGTCGCCCGATCGCGTGCTCACCAATGCCGGGGCACGCCCCGGCGACCTGCTGGTGCTGACCAAGCCGATCGGCACCGGGATCCTTACGACGGCGCTCAAGAAGGGCCAGCTGACTCCCGAGTCCCTCCGCCAGGTTGTTGCGGAAATGACCCGGCTGAACCGCGCCGCCGCAGAAGCGCTGGCCGGACTCCAGGTGCACGCGCTCACCGACGTAACCGGATTCGGATTGCTGGGACATCTGATCGAAATGGTGACGGGGTCCCGTGTCAGTGCCCGGCTGCAGCTGGCGGCCATACCGATGTTCGAAGAGGCGCCCGAATTCGCGCTGCGCAAGCTGATCCCCGGCGGGACCCTGCGCAATCTAGCACACTTCGGGCCGTCGGTCCGCTGGTCCCCCGGCATACCGGAGGCCCTGCACTACGTGCTGGCCGACCCCCAGACCTCAGGTGGATTGCTGGTCGCCATGGCTCCCGCGGATGTGGACAGGTTTCTGGAGCGTGTCAGCTCGGCTGCCATTATTGGTGAGATCACCGGCGAACCGCCCGGATGCGTGCAGGTTGACGCGTGACGGGCAGTCCCCCGGGCTGCCGTGCCCCGGCCGGGACTGCCGGCGAGCCCCCCCGGCCGCCACCCGCACGCCCCAGGCCCTATCGCTCGCTGACCGCGGCCGATATAATCGTGGCGTCACCTCGTGGTGACAAGCAGAAGCCAGATGTAGTTTTGACCGCTCTCGGGTTGCGATTCTCTGCCCCCCTCATTCTGTACGGCCGTGCCTGCCCGCACGCTACCGTCTCGGTGTTGTGGCTCGATCTGCTTTTTCAGTTCCTGGCGCGGCCAGACATGAGCTGGCGCGCCGTTGCGGTTACAGGAGTGTGCAGGCATGCCACAAGGCAAAGTCAAGCGTCTGGTTGCGGATCGCGGGTTCGGATTCATCGAGTCGGAACGGGGTGACGACCTGTTCTTCCATCACTCGGAGGTCCAGGGTGCAAGCATTGAGGAACTCCGCGAAGGTCAGCCTGTGGAGTATCAGGTGGGTCAGGGCCGCAAAGGACCGTGCGCCGTGCAGGTCCGCGTCAGTCTGCCGACGGCATAGCGACTCCAGTCGAGGAGAGAGACATCGAGAAACTACGCATCAACGATCAGATTCGCATTTCTCCGGTGAACGTGGTCGGTCAGGACGGGACCATGCTGGGCACGATGCCGACGGCGGCCGCTCGACAACTGGCTGTCGATGCCGGCCTGGACCTGGTCGAAGTGGCTCCTGACGCGCGTCCGCCCGTCTGCCGCATCATGGACCACGGCAAGTCCCAGTACAATCGCCGGAAGAAGCAGAGTGACGGCCGCAAGCCGCGACGCAACCAGCTGAAGCAGATTCGGTTGCGGGCCAAGACCGGCGATCATGACATCGACTTCAAGGTTCGTCAGGCCGAGATGTTCCTGCGACGCAAAGACAAGGTCAAGATCAACGTGCTGTTTCGCGGCCGCGAGAACGCGCACCACGAGCGGGGCCGGGAGATGCTGGAGGGAATTCTCAACACCCTCCAGGATGTGGCCTCCGTCGAGAAGCCGCCCAGCATGGAAAGTGGTCGCATGATGACCATGATCCTCGTCCCCAAGCACTGACCGCTGCAAGTCGCGTCCCAGCCTTTACTTGCAGGTTGCCTGCCCGCCGGTACGGCACGCCTGGCCACAGGGTCCCTCGCGCTGCGCGGGTTGCTGCGGCGCCCCCGTCAAGATACAATATCTGTACCTGCACTTCCTGTATGTCCATACGGCGCCGGCGGCCGCTCTCTCGAACGCAGCGGCCGTGCCCCGCGCATCAGCTCGGACCAGGATTCGGACCAGGGTTAGGACCAGGCGGGCGGACAAGGAACGTGAACGATGGCCAAAGACCGCAACAGCTTCGCGAAGCGTCAACGCGAGATGGACCGCAAACGCAAGGCGGAGGCGAAACGCCTGCACCGGGTGAAGAAAAAGCAGGAGGCGGCGACCGCGCCGGAACCGCCCCCAGTGCCGGGAGACGTCCAGCAGCCCGACGCGCCGATACAGACGGGTACGACATCATGAGCGAGAAGAAGCCCACGCCGGTCCTGACGCAGCGTCCCAGCACGAAGTGTCCGGTCTGCGGCCAGCGGGCGTATTCGCTCGGCGGCATCCATCCGCAATGCGCCATGGCCCTGGCTGACGCCCCCAGGAAAGCGCAGCTGCTGGCCCAGAAGAAAGCTGCCGCACTGCTCGGCGACGCCCGGAC
Source organism: Pirellulaceae bacterium (assembly GCA_036821925.1). GTDB lineage: Bacteria > Planctomycetota > Planctomycetia > Pirellulales > Pirellulaceae > JAAYDI01. The sequence goes on along the minus strand of DAISIS010000128.1, from coordinate 6,193 downwards.
GGACAAGGCAGCGCCGGCGAAACTGGCGCTGTGGGAGAAGCTCTGTCCGAAGTGCGGCCGACGGCTGCCCGCCCGCAAGTTCGCCTGCCCCTGCGGACATCGCTTCACCGCGTCCCAGTCCTAGCGCCGCCGGCAGTCAACGCGTCTCGCGTGCCCGCGAAGCCGGCGCTGCTACCAGCGCAGCACGGGCGGCAGTCGGGGCCTGGACCTGCCGTTCCGCGGCACCACACCACACGCGGAGACAGGGGCGTGTAGCGACCGCGCACCGTGCGCGGTAGAGTGAAGGCCGGACCGAGCAACTGACTCCATCCCGAAGGAGGCGGCGACAAGCCGGTGGCACATGGTACTCCGGGCAGCCTGGTGGGCAGTGGTGATTGTCGCTTTGTCGTCTGCGAGACCAGCGGGCCTGCCGGCGCTGCGCGGCCTGGGCGGCCAGCTGCTGGCCGGGGACGCGCCAACTCGCGGTTCCGCCCCGGCGCAGTCCGGCGTGCCGCAGTTGCCGGGCATCGTCAGCCATATCAAGGTGCTGGCCAGCCACGGCGAGGACGTGACGACACTCGACGACTGGAAACGGACCTGCATCCAGGAGGGCATGAGCGATCAGGAGAAGGCGCTCGCCATCTGGAGGACCGTGGTGAAGTACCGCCACCAGAGTGCGCCGCCGAAAGAAGGGCTGATGACCGGCGGCTGCGCGCACGACCCGCTCAAGACGATCCACGTCTATGGCTATGGCCAATGCTGCTGCGCGTCGAGCAACATTGAAGGGCTGGCACGCTACATCGGTCTGCCGGCGCGCGGACGAATCCTCAACCGCCACAGCGTGCCGGAAGTGTTCTATGACGGTGCCTGGCACATGCTCGACGCGTCGTTGATGAACTACTTCCTCAAGGACGATGGTGTGCTGGCCAGTGTCGACGAGATCCGCGGCGCCGTGCGGGAGTGGTTCGCAGCGCATCCCGAGCACCAGGCGATGCGCGGCAATGACGCGCAGCTGCGTGCCTTCGCCGCCGATAACGGCTGGCGGCAGGGGCCGGAACTCCTGGCGCGGTGCGAGTTCTTTGACGCCGACGGCATCAACGGTGCCGGCTGGCACGGCTGGCCGTCCACCATGCAGGAGTACGATTGGCCTGATGAGCAGTGCGGCGTCTTCGACTACGGCGCATCGATGGGTTACGAACTCAACATCCAGCTCCGCCCCGGCGAGCGGCTGACGCGGAACTGGTTCCACACCGGGCTGCTGGTACCAGGGGACATCGACGACAGCGCTTTCGCATCGCGCGCACCGCTGCGTGTCCAGACGCAACTGGGAGACAGCGCCCCGGGTCGGCTCGGCAACGGCACGTTGGAGTACGACCTGCCGCTCGCCAGCGGTGAATTCCGCTCCACCGCACTGGCAGCAGAGAACCTCCGCGCGCCAGCGGCGGGGGACACCGGCCCGGCGCTGCAGCTGCAGGACACAGCCGTCCCGGGAGTGCTCGTGCTGCGGATGCCGACCAGCTACGTCTACCTGACCGGACGGGTGAACCTCCAGGCCGTGGTGGGGCCAGGCGGAGCGATCGTCGTGTCTGCCAGCCGGAACCACGGACGGACCTGGATGCAGGCCGCGCGCATCACAGACTCCGGCGCTCATACCGTCGCGCTGACCGACCTGGTTTACCGCCTCTACGATTACCGCTTGAAGATCGAGTTGTCGGGGCAGGGCACCGGCTTGGATCGCGTGCACGTCGTGCATGATGTGCAGCACTCACAGGCGCCGTTACCAGCCTTGGCACCCGGCGAGAATCAGATCAGCTTCTCGGCCGGTCCCCCGACAGGCACCCTCACGCTCGAAGGCCACATGCATCCCGACGAAGGCAAAGACGCGCCGCTCCAGCACCTGGAGTATCAGCCGGAGCTGCACGGCGTGAGCCCCAACTGGCTGCACGTGGGGGACAGCGGCAGGGGGGAGGCAACCTACACGATCCAGACGCCGGGCGCAATCACCCGCCTGCGCATGAACGCGCACTATCGAGCGCGCGACCCCCAGGACAACTACGCCGTGCAGGCCTCGTACGATGGCGGCACGACCTTCACCACGGTCGGGCATTGGAGCGGGCCGACGGCAGGCGCGAACCAGTACCTCATCGTCCCCGACGTGCCGGCGGGAACGCGCGAGGCACGCGTGCGTCTGGTCGGGAGTCAGCGCAATACGGCGTGTATCTTCGACCTGCGCATCGACGCCGACTTTCAGGAGCCGCACGGCGGCTTCCGGCCGGTGAAAATCACCTACGTCTGGGAAGAAGACGGGCGGGAGAAGCGGCACGTGCACGTGGCCCGGCAGGAGTCTGAAAACTACACCATCCACTGCACCGGCACGCCCCGGATGAAGTCGCTCGTACTCGAACTGGAGAGACCATGACGCTGCGCCGCCCGACCGCCGCCGCGCTGCTTCTGGCGCTGCTCGCGTCTGCCGTCCTGCGCGCCGAAGATGCCTCCCAGCCGCTCGGCGCTCCGGTGCTGGAGCCACCCACCTTGCACAGCCTGGGGGTTTACTGGATCATCCGCGGCGACCAGAATCAGAACGCCGTCGTCACGCTGGAGTGCCGCGAGGAAGGCGCGCCGGACGCCGTGCCCTGCCTGCCGCTCTTGCGCGTCGAGCGGGGCGCACACAGCGCGGGGGAATCCGGCTCGACACTCAGCCTGCCCGACGGTGCCTGGCTCTTCGCCGGCAGCGCTCTGCTGCTCACACCGGGCACCCACTACGAACTGCGTTTGTCGCTGCACGATCCCGACGGCGGCACGCACCAGGTGCAGTGCGCCGCCCGCACGCTGACCGAACCGGTCTGGACCTCCCCGGACTGGCGCGTCCTGCATGTCGCGCCCGGCGCCGGTGGCGGGAGCGGTTCGGCAACTGATCCGCTGCGGGGTCTGGCCGCCGCGCAGCGGGCGGCCAAGCCCGGCACCCTTTGCCTGTTGCAGCCGGGCCGGTACCCGGGCACGTTCGACGTCCGGCAGAGCGGCGAACCAGGTCGGCCCATCGTGTGGCGCGGACCGGCCGATGGCAGTGCCGTCCTGGGCGGCCCGGACGAACTGGGCCGCCCGGCCGCGGTCGGGATTAGCGCCTCGGGCAGGCACGACGTCTGGTTCGACAACCTGACGGTACGGCACGCCGACTACGGCATCGTCGCGCACGATGCGCAGCGGCTCGTGGTCCGCCACTGCCAGGTCCGGGACTGCGAGTACGGCTTCACCTGCACGCGGAACGCGCAAGGGCAGGTGCACGGACTGTTCCTGACCGACAATCTGATGGTGGGGCCGTCCACGTGGCCGCGTCAGAAGGGGATCGAGAACGCGCGCGGTATCCAGATTACCGGCAGCGGACACGTCGTGGCCTACAACCGGATCCGCGGCTACGCCGACGCCATCGACACCTTCCCTTCGCCAGTCTGCGCCGCGATCGATGTGCACAACAACGAGCTCAGCGAACTGACCGACGACGGCATCGAGATGGACTATTCAGAGCGTAACACGCGCTGCTTCCATAACCGGCTGACCAACGTCTTCCAGGGCATCTCGCTCCAGCCCGTCTACGGCGGGCCGGTGTACGTCTTCCGCAACGCAATCTACAACGTCTGCGTCGAAACCTTCAAACTGCACAACAGCCCCAGCGGCGGGTTGTTCTTCCATAACACGTCGGTCAAGCAGGGGGTGGCCCTGACCGTGATGACCGACCGGCCGGTTCGGAACTGCGTCATGCGGAACAACCTCTTCCTCGGAACCGCTGATACCTATGTGGTCTGTTTCGACGCGCCGATGGAAGGCTGCGATTTTGACTTCGACGGGTTTGCCATGACCGGCACGTTCGACCGCTTCCTCAAGTGGAACGGCGTCCGGTACGCGGCCTTTCCGGATGTCCTGGCCACGGCCCCGGTGTATCGTCATGCCCAGTGGCTCGATGCCGCACAGCTGCTCGCTGCGCCAGCTGCCTCGCCGCCGAACGATCCCGCCCAGATGTGGCCGGCAGCCGACCTGCGTCTGCGCCCGGATGCGCAGGCCGTCGACGCCGGCACGCCCCTGGCCGGGATCAACGACCGGTTCACCGGCCGCGCACCGGACCTGGGCGCGTACGAGTGCGGAGCGGACTTGCCTCACTACGGCCCGCGCCCGCTCCCCCCGTGACGGCATGAACTTCTCTGCTCCAGTCGGAAAGCCACCCGGTCGAGTTCCGCAAGGTGGAGATGCGTCCACTCCCGGAATAAGGCAAGGACTGCATTGTGGCGGCACACCGCGAGGGCCGTGGAATCATGCCACTCCCGCCGCTCGTGTCGCGCCGGTTATTCCGGCCGTAACGGTCATGCGGCCGGCCCTGCGCCCGCCACAGATTCCTGTGCTACTCTTCCTGTTGTCCGTGTCGTGGCACATCCATTCTCGGGAGAATCGCAATGACCCTGCTCGACTGGCTGCGAAGACTGGGCATCCTCCGTTTCGGCGCGGAGGGGGCCGTGTACCACAACGCTAAAGAGCGGCCCATGAGCCTGCTGGCCGACAACGTCTTCAACTCCGACAAGGACGTTATCGACTTCAACAAGAAGAGCGTTCAGAATCAAGCACCGGACAGCGTCGAAGAGTGCAGTAGAGCACTCTGAAGCTGAAGCCGCTGCCAGCACCCCGGATGTTACAGCCGTCAGTCCCCCAGTCGTCTGCCGGTGGTGTCGGGTGCCCACCAGATGGCAATCAGGCCCAGGGCGTAGATGAGCCCGCAGGTGGCGCCGACCGCCGGATACGAACCGCCCAAGACAGTGAATAACAGGCCGGCGGCCAGCACGCCGGCGCCCGTGGCGAATCGACCCACGTTGTAGGCGATACCGCTGCCGGCGGCCCGCACGTGCGTAGGAAACAGCTCCGGAAGGTAGAGCGGCAGCCAGCCGAAGAACAACGTGGCCACGAAGCCCTGCGCGAATACGATCGGCAGAAACGACGGCTCCAGCGGCGCGGTGCCCAGGAACAGGATCAAGGTCAGAGCCGTGGCCCCGAAACTGATCAGGCCATACGTGCGGCGGCGTCCCAGCCGGGCAGCGATCTGAGCGCCGAAGAAGCTGCCCAGCACGGCGCCGAGGGCCCACCAGCCTTGCGTGACACCCTTGTAGCCCGCCTGACTCACCCCGCCCACCTTGTCAGCCCAGGGAATCATCCACTTGCTGGCCGCCCAGGCGCCAATCATCGGAATCGAACCGAGCAGAATGCCGACGATTGTCAGTCGCAGCAGCGGCGGCCGGAGCAGCTCACGGATCGGCGCCGCAGGCTGGCGTGCTGCGCCGCGGCTGGCCAGCCACTGCGGCGATTCGGGCAGCCAGAGCATGACGGCCACACCGATCAGGGCGGGGGCCGCCGCCAGGCAGAAAATCCAACGCCACGAATCGGGCGTAATATGCCAGACACGGGCGATCTGCGAGAGCATCAGGATGCCGCCGTTGAGCGCTGCGCCCATCAGCCCGGCCACGACCGGTCGCGACTTGTCGGGCCAGCACTCAGCGGCCAGCGCCACCGCGTTGGGCCACACGCCCCCCACGCCCAGCCCCACCAGGAACCGCAGCGCAAGCATCTGTTCCTGGGTCCGAGCCAGCGCCCCCAGACCGGCAAATACGGAATAGAACAGGATGCTGATCCCCAACGCCCGGCTGCGCCCGACGACGTCGCCCAGATTGCCCAGCGCGATCCCGCCGACCGCCGCACCGAGCATCAGCGCCGCAGTGAAGCGCGCGAACCAGTCGCCGCCGAGCGTCGGCGTATAGTCCGCGCCGAGCAGACCCTGCGATACCGACAGCGAGGCGACCGGCATCAGCCCGAGTTCGACGCCGTCGAACAACAACGCGGCGATGGCCGCCAGCAGCACCGCCAGTCGCGCAGATGTCGACAGCGAATCGGTCATGGTGTGGTCACCTGCAGGTAAACACGCCCCACAGGCCGGACCCGAAGGGGACCTAACAGGCCCGAGGGCCGGTCATACGCACCCGGCTCTAAGTGGTTCTTGAGGAGGTTGGGCACGTCGATGCGAAGTCGATTCCGCCCAGGCTGGACGTAGCCGGCAAGGTCCAGGCCATGCGGTGGGAACCAACTGGTGCCCACGTGGCGGCCGTTGAGCCACACGTCGGCCAGCTCGTAGACCTCCCCCAGTTCCAGCAGCAGACCGACATCTGCGCGGAGAAACTCCGGG
>DAISIS010000127.1:0-12043 GCA_036821925.1 Pirellulaceae bacterium | reverse complement strand
CGTCCCTTCGGAGAACATCGGTACCTCGAACCGGGCGCACAGCTCAAACAGCCGCTTGACCAGCGGCCGCAGCGTCTGCACCTGGCCGGCGTCCAGCTCGCTGGCCGGCAGGGCCCACGCCGGCTCGATCGCGGCGCGGTAGGCGCAGATCGAAGCCTTGTCGACCCGCGCTTTCACCACATCGCTGTCGGCCAGCGCAAGTGCCTCGGAGAACGCCGCCAGCGCCGCCTGGGCAATCGTCTCGTCGATCGCATAGTCTGCGCCTCGGCCAAAGCAGTTGCGGTGGATTCCCTGCGCGGCGCAGTGGTCATGGTACATGTTGATGAACCGCCGGATCGGCGGCGCCGCCGGGCCGTAATGCAGATCGAGGAATTCGTCGATCAGCTGCTGGCCGCTCCGCGTCGGATCCCATAACAGGTTGGCCATCACGTAGTTCCGCAGGTCCGAGAGTTCGGCACCGGTCGAGTTGCCGGCCGCCTGCATGAAGATCCCCTGCGCGCCGTGCGCCACGAAGTAACGGATGTTGGGCTCGATCACGCGCAGGTTCGGGCAGGGCAGCAGGTAGTTGGCGAAGTTGGTGTTGTAGTTCCAGATAAAGATGTTGCCGGTCAACTTGCCCCAGGCGTCCATATCCTGGCAGAACCGCACGTTTTTCTCGCAGGCCGGATCGTTGATTGGATGGAGCATGCAGCACTCGATGCTGCAGAGCTGGATCTGCACGTTCGGCCGGGGTTTGAGCGTCCGGGGCGGGGTGCGGCTGTACCAGTAGCTGAGCGTTCCGACCTTCACCTGCGGGTGCTTCTGCGCCACGACGTCCGCGATCGCATTGACGAACTCCAACAGTGTGCCCATCGGCGTCCCCTCGCGGTCGTCGATCGCCTGGCATTGCGGGCACTGACAGTGCTGCGCATTGTCGTTCTGACTGACCGCGACGTTCTCCTTGTCCGGGTGCGCCTCCAACTCGGCCAGCACCGCGTCGGTCACAATCCGGAGCACCTCGGGATGGGTCAGGCACGGTTCGCTCTGCGACCAGTCGTCCGAAACGTCCGACAGGCGTTTGCCGTCCCGCAGCGCGAAGTACTCCGGATGCTCCTGGCCGTACTTGCTGGTCGGGATCTGCTGGCCAAACGTATGGCTGATGAGCGACTGGCCGGTGGTCCCGCCGTATTTGAGGTCGCCCCCCACCGTGTTCACCCGCAGGCGCGCGGCCAGCATCGGTGAGCGGTTGGTCTCGCCATAGTAGCTCCAGCGGAACGAGAGCGGCGGGGTGTAATCCCGGTCCACCGCCGCGATCGGCGCCGACGGCGCCAGCCGTGGCACGTGCGTGTGGTCCGCGGTCAGGAACCGCACCCCCAGGTAGTCCTCCAGGAAGGTGTACACACCATAGAGCGTGCCGCGCGGCCGGCCGCCGGCAATCGCGATGAGACCGTCGCGGACCACGATCCGCACTTGCTCAGGGCCCATCGCCGCGACGTCCACCTGCAAGCCAGCGTCGGCCAGACACGGGCTGGCGCCGATCAGCACGTGCCGATCCGGCCGGTCAGCAGCTGTCACGATCGGCAATTGGATCCCGCTCGCCTGCGCCAGGAACGACTGAAACTCCTCGGCCGCATACACTTCGCTGGGGATCGCATCGTCCGCGATCACGATGTCCCAACCCGCGAGCTTGGCCAGGTCGACACCACCCTGCTGCGCAAGCGATCCGGCGGCCAGGCCGTGCACCAGCACCAGACATCCGGCCAGTATTGCACGCGACATCGTATGTTCCTCCGGCAGGCGACAGTAGCGCGAAACGGCTCGTATTCTAAGCCTGCCAACAAGCCGGTACAACATACCGGCCGGGAGGGAAGCGCGCGGCCGCACGGCCGGCGTCCAGACGGCGCTATCTGCCCCGCTCGCATTGCCTGTCACGGCGCCGACACGGACCGGACCAACACGCGCGACTCCGGTCCTTGAAGAAAGCAACAGCCGGCGCGCGGCAAAGCGGCACGCGCGACCAACGGCGCCGCGCGCATACCGCTATCGATTGCAGCCGCAGCCAGGCAGGTCTGCCCAGTCCCCCATTTCGTCGCGGTCAGACACGCGGTCCATGACACCCCAGTACAGACGGACACTCTCGATCAACCCGTGCCAGTGCTGCGGACCCGTGTACTCGCCGACCGGATCACCATAGTCCGCGCCCACACACAACGGCTCCGCCGGTGCGCCCGCCAGCGGACGACCCGGCTGCGTCGCCACTGGCCAGCCGTTGGACACCAACATGATGTTCCCCTTCGCGTCGATCGCGCCGAACAGGTGCACCCACCGATCGGTGCCGGCCGCTTCAGGCCCGGCTACCGTCGTGAGCTTGCCGTCGGCCCGCACGGAGAAGTGGGGAATGCCGTTCTTCAGATACAGACTGAATCCGTTCACCTGATCGCCGACTGAAATAATGACCCCATCCGCGCTGGCAGGCTTGCAGCGCGCACCGACCGACAGCGTGCGAGACGCGAAGTCGAGCGTCTCGGCCCCCTCTGTGACCGTGATGGAACCTGCGCCCGCAAACGCAACCGCCGGCCGACGGCGACCGGGCACGATCTCGCCTCCCACGAGCTGCCCGTCATGCTGCTGGCCCGAAGCGTCGGTCACCCGGCCACCTTCCACGCCGTAGAAGTCGTAATGCAGCACCAGCTGCGGCCCGCGCGGGTCGATCGCGCGGGTGCGTTTCTCCCCCGCTACCACCGCCCCCGCGAGAATCAGCACCATGACGGCCGTGACCAGAATCCGAACGACCCCACCATGTCTCATCAGCCGGCTCCTCTTACGAGACCCAAAATCGGCACGCTATGCCCTACGTGATTGAGGCTGGCTCGGTTCGCCACGGAGCGGCATGCGGCCACCCGCAACCCGGACCCTGAACCGGCCTCTGCAGGTGGTGGATGGCTTGACTTTCCCGACCGGCGGTGGTCCATTGCTTAGTGCTATGTTTCATTTGCAACTAATTACCAACCGGCCCAGCCATGACGCCAGATGAGATCAGCGGACGATTGCACGAATTTGAGGCGCTGTGCCGAGCACAGGGGTTGCCGGTGACGGTCCAGCGGCGTGCGATTCTGGTGGCCGTGTTGGGGCGGAACGACCACCCCACGGCCGACCAGGTGCATGCGTTGGTGAAGCTGCAGCTGCCCGGCCTGTCGCGGACGACGGTCTATCGGGTGTTGGAGACGCTGGTGGACATGGGTCTGATCCGGCAGCTGCACCATCCGGGTGCCAGTGCCCGGTATGACGGGAAGATCCAGCGGCACCACCACCTGGTCTGCACACACTGTCACGCGGTGATTGATGTGGAGAGTGCGGCCTTGAACGCGTTGAACCCTGAGGTGACCGGGAAGCACGGCTTCGAGATTCAGGACTACTCGGTGCACTTCATTGGATTATGCGCGAAGTGTCGCGCCAAGCGTACGAAGCGGCGGCGGGATTGAGACGTGAGACATGATCGGGGGACCGGGGTAAGTACCCGGGTTTGGATTCGATTAATCTGTTCCTGACTGGAGGTAATACCATGTGTCGGACGAGGCATGCAGGCAGCAGACCTTGGTTAGCACTCGTCGTGCTTACCATTATAGGGGCAGATCTGTCCCGCGTTCAGGGTGACGAGGCCGAGGTCCCGCGCGACCAGTTTGGTGCGGCGACCGTCGAGTACCAGGAGGAGATGCTCACGCAGCTCTTGCCGGAGACTGATTTGGGCAAGATCATTGCGGCCTACGATCCGGTCATCTGGGGTGCGTTCCTGCCGGCGGACAACGAGTTGACGGCGGAGCGTGTGGCGCTGGGGCGCAAGTTGTACTTTGACAAGCGGTTGTCGGAGGACGGCACCGTCTCGTGTGCCACGTGCCACGACGTGACGCGTGGATTCACCGATCAGCGGCCGACATCGGAAGGCATCGGCGGTCAGGTGGGCAAGCGCAACGCGCCGACGGTGCTCAACACCGCGCTGCTGCAGACCCTCTTCTGGGACGGCCGCTCGCCCACGCTCGACCACCAGGCGCGGCAGCCCATCCTCAATCCGATCGAGATGGGCATGGCGGACGGCGAGGCCGCGGTCAGCGCGATCCGTGACGATGTGGAATACCAGCAGGCGTTTCAGGCGGCGTTCGGACGGGAGGTGAATTTCGAGGACCTGGGGCGGGCGATCGGGGCGTTCGAACGAGTGCTCGTGTTCCTGGACTCGCCCTTCCGGCGTTATCTCGCGGGCCAGACCGACGCGATCTCGGCCGATGCGCGGGCCGGCTGGGAACTGTTCAACGGCAAGGCCCGCTGTGTGGCCTGCCACCATCTGAACCCATCGAATCCTCTGGGCACCGATAACCGCTTCCACAACGTCGGGGTCTCGGCCCGCCACCAGAACTTCGAGGCGCTGGCGGTCGAGGCGCTCAAGGCGCTCGCGGAGGATGCGTCGGAAGAGAGGCTGGACGAGCTGGCGATCGGCACCGACTTGAGTGAACTGGGGCGATTCATGGTGACCCGTAATCGCGCCGACATCGGCTCCTTCCGCACACCGATCCTCCTGAACATCGGCATCACCGGACCGTACATGCACGACGGAACGCTGGCCACGTTGTGGGACGTGATGGACCACTACAACAAGGGGGGCGAAGCCAATTTGTATCTGGATGGAGGTATCGAGCCGTTGGCGCTGACAGAACCGGAAATTGACCAGGTGGTCGCCTTTCTGTTCACGCTCACCGACAGCCGGCTGGCCGACGACAACGAGCGGCAGTTTGCTCAGCAGCAGGCGGCGGCCCGGCAGCAACGTCCGGTGCGTGACACGGCGCTGGCCGAGCGTGAGATCTTTCCATTCGAGAAGCGCGTGACTGGCACGAACAACACCGACCAATAGATGGGGAGCGATCGATCATGGGTACCTACAAGAGTGTGGAAACCAAATACATGGAAGAGCGGGACGCGTTCTTCCGCGGGCTGCGCAATCTCGACCGCCGCGCGTTCCTGAAAGTCTCGGGAGCGGCCCTGGCGGCCACGGCGTCGCTGGCCGCGCCCCAGTCCTTCACGCCGGTGAGCGTAGCGCAGGACCCGGCCACGGCCGACGCCGGCCAGCCGCCATTCCGCTTCGCCTACATCTCCGACTCGCACCTGCTGGAACGGGACATCAACGACCGCTTTGTGCGCGGGCTGCTGCGCGCGGTGGATGATGTCAACAACCTGGATCCGCAGCCCGACTTCGTGTTCTACGGCGGTGACCTGGCCCAGCTGGGACAGGTCGCGGAGCTCGAACTGGGCGCATCGATCCTCAAGAACCTCAAGGCCCCCCTGAAGATCATGGTGGGCGAACACGACTGGTATCTCGACATGGGCGAGAAGTGGCAGGAGCTGTTCGGCCCCCCCACCTATTCGTTCGACCACAAAGGGGTCCACTTCGTCGTACTCAACAGCGTCGTGGAAGCCGATTTCTGGACCGCCCGCGGCATGACGCCGATGGAGCGGATGGTGACAGTCGCCGGGCTGGACAACAGTCTGCAGAGCCCGTTCACGGTGGGGGAGCCGCAGCGTCAGTGGTTGCAGGAGGATCTGGCCAAGTATCCCCCAGATACGCGCGTCATCATCTTCTCGCACTCGCCGCTCTACAAACTCTACAAGGCGTGGAACTTCTGGACCGACGATGCCGAGGAAGTGCAGGCGATCTTGAAACGGTTCCAGCAGGTGGTCGTGATCCACGGACACACACACCAGCTGTTGACGAACCGGATCGACAACATCCACTTCCACGGACTGCTGTCCACCGCCTGGCCGTGGCCCTATGCCCCGGAAGGCATGCCCGAATTAACGATCGAGATGAGCCGGCCCGACCCGTTCAATCCGCACGACGGGTGCGGCGATGGCGAAGTGCACGTGCATCCGGACGGGCTGATCGACAAGGTCTACGCGCTCTGGAACCGCAATCCGATCACGGTGACGCGGACCTACCTGACCAGTTGGGGAAAAGAGAGCATCCCGCCCCAACCGAACCGCCCCACCTACTGAGACCATACAAGGAGTTGAACCATGAACACGTTGAGCTTCCAGCGCCGCGCTGTCGGCGCGTACCTTTGTGTGGCCGTGCTGCTGTCGGCCGGAGTGCTCGCCGGGTGCGCCGAGCAGAAGCAGGCGCCGCCGGCTGGCTCCACGGCGCAGACGCAGACACCGGCCTCCGCACAACCGCGTGCCGAGGCGACCGAACCGGCGGCGACCAGCGACACCACGGCCGTGTCGGCGACCGCGCACCAGACGCCACCTGCCGAGGCCGCTCCGGCCGGCACACCGCAGGCCTCGACCGACACCGACACCGTGACGGTCGGCTCGTGTGATGGCGAGCACACTGTCACCGTCTCCCAGGAGGCCACCGGACAGGAGCTGGCCGATGCCTTGATGGACCAATGGCTGCGCGATCATCCGGAATCCAATTGGGTGGAGGAAGAGAAGGAGAAGCACACGCTGCAGCCCCCGGCGGACAACTCCGGGCTGCTCCAAGGCGACCAGGGCAAGGGGCACAGCTACGGCAACTACACAGAGAAGGACCTCCTCACGTGGCAGCGCGAGACGGAGAAATTCGTGGTCGAAGGTTCGCGCATCTTCCACAGCGGCGATCTGCTGGGGAGTACAGTCGGCGTGTCGTGTGACATGTGCCACCCGCACGCAGCCAACACCCATCCGGAAACCTATCCGAAATTCCAGGTGCAGTTGGGCCGTGTCGCGCTGCTGCGCGACATGATCGACTGGTGCATCGAGAACCCGGTCCGTGGCGAACATCTGGATCCCAACGGCGCCACGATGCGCGCCCTGGAGGCCTACATCATGGCCCAGCGCAGGGGGATCCCGATGGAATACGGGAAGCACTGACAGTCACCGCGATCGCACCCGACCCGGGCCCACCCGGGCCCGGCGGGACGCGATCACCCGCCCTGTCCTGATGGTCCCAGCGCGGTCACTCGAGCGGGTCCAGGCCGCCGGTGAGCAGGAATCCGTCCAGGGCTACCGCCTGCGCCCAGAGTTGCTGCAGGGCGGCCAGGTACTCCAGATTCACTGCGAAGTAGGTGCGCTGGGCTGTCAAGAGACTCAGATAGCTGAATTCCCCCTCCCGGTAGCCGATGGCCGTCAGGTCCAGCGACTTCATGGCCTTGTCCAGAATCGTCGCCTGAAACACGTTGACCTGATGGAGGTTGTTCGAGTACTGCTCGAACGCCTCGGCAAAACGATTGCGCAAGTCCAGCTCCACACGCTCGACCTCACGCGTCGCGGCCGCCAGCGCGGCACGGGCTGACATGATGTTCCCTTGATTCCGGTCGAAGATCTGCAATGGCATCCCCAGCGAGACGTCGGCCAGCGTATCGCGGACCGTTTCGTCGTACTTGACCCCCACCTCCACCGAGACGTTGGCTCGGCGCTGGGCACACTGCCACGCCAGGTTGCAGCGTGCCTGCTCCAACTGGGCCTGCGCCCGCGCCAACTCCGGACTCAAGGACAACAGCCGCGTCAGACTGTCGTCCCAGCGGATGACCGGCAGATCCTCTGTCACGTCCCCCGCCAACGGCACGGGCGCCATGGCCGGGCGCCCCAGGACGTTCGCCAGCTGGTACCACGCGGTGCGATGGCGGTTGCGCGCCTGGTACAGGCTCACTTCGGACCGGTGTGCCTCGATCGCCGCCTGCAGCACGTCCGCTTCGGTGACCTCCTTCAGCTCGCGCGAGCGGGTCGTGATGTCTTCAGCATCCTTGGCCACGCGCAGGAGGTCCGCATTGACCCGCACCATCTGCTCGGCGATCAGCACCTCGTAGAACCCCCACCGCACCGCGTTCCGGACGCGCCAGTGCTGGGCCTCCAGCGCATGCTCGGCGGCCACGACCGCGTGGCCGGCAGTGCTGCGTGCCAACTGCCGCTTGTGGGCGGTGATGAACTCCTGCGAAATGTAGGCGCCTTGCTGCCCGGACGTGCCGTCCATGCCGACGTCCGCCCCCGACCAGCCCACCTCCGGGTTGGGATAGACCCCCGCCTGCACCTGCTGGCCCTGCGCCTCCTGCACCGCCATCCGCGCCTGCACCAGCGTCGGATTGGACTGCCAGGCAATCTGCTGCAAGGCGTCGAGCGACAGCGGTGGCGGCGGCAACACATCCCCCGGCGCAACATCCCCAGACGCTTCGTCCACCACCGCGCTGGCCCGCCCGGCCGGATCCGGTACGGGCGATTCGGGCAATTCCGAGCGGGGCACCGACTGCGGGATCGCCAGAGCGGCCAACGGGCTCGGCAGCGCGATCCTGTCGGCCCACGCCGGCCGCGGCACGACAGCCAGCAGGCCCCCCCATACGATCAACCGTGTGAGCCACTTCCCTGTGACATCCATCCGTCAAGCATTCCTTTGCTTCGCGCCACGACGGGTCCATATATAGCAGTGGTATCGGTCGTGCGGCCCGCGTTATCAAGCCGTACCGCCGGGAGCACAACACGCCTCGGGCCAGCGGGATTCGCACCTAAACACCTTCCTTGCGGCTACTTACACACTCTCCACTACGCACACGCGGCGCGCATGCCGTACCGATTGTAGCGATTAGATAGCCTGCACCGGCCGGGCTGCGAGAGCCGGGTCCCGTCATTCGTGCGCACCCTTCCGGCCGGCCGGAGTCCGCGCCGCCGCCCGGCGTGTCAGCCACAGCATCGCAGCGCCGAAGGCCACCAGAAACAGCCCCCACCACACATTCACGTTGTGGCCCAGCGAGCGCCGGTACAGTTCCACATCGGACCATGTGGCCAGCCCGTACACGCACAGGATCAGACCGATGATGAGAAACATCACGCCGATGGGCAGGCGGACATCGAGTTGCATGGGGAACGCTCCCTTACCAGAAGATAATGTTCAGGATGACCGCTGCGACCAGCACGACCACCCCCAGCGTGGCCGGCTGTTTGTACCACACCACACCGTGTTCTTTCACACGCGGGGTGAGTGAGTACACGAGGCCTCGCAGGTCGTCATCCGTCTTGTTGCGCGCTGTGCACAGCGACACGACGATCGTGAGGAGAAAGCAGGCGGTGAACGCGTAGATCGCAGCCCAGAAGTTCTGTGCCATGTCCACCGGGTAAGTGTGCACGACGTGCCCGCCGCACAGCCAGCCACCTCTGACACCCCAGACAGCCTGGGCCGGCAGTGTCAAGCCGTGATGCACGGCGGCCGCCAGCGTGCCGCACACCAAGCCGCTAAACGCACCGTTGCCCGTGGCCCGCCGCCAGAACATGCCCAGCAGGAACGTGGCCAACAGCGGCGCGTTGACAAAGCCGAACACCAGCTGCAGCATGTCCATGATGTTGTTGAACTCACGCGCCACGTACGCACACGCCACACTGATCAGAACTCCCACCACGGTAATGACGTGCCCCATCCGCAGGTAGTGCCGGTCAGGTTGCCCCGGCCGGATGTAGCTCTGGTACAGATCGTACGTCCAGACCGTGTTGAACGCCGTCACATTGCCGGCCATGCCCGACATGAAGGAGGCCATGAGCGCGGTGACGCCAATTCCCAACAGGCCGGCCGGACAGAACCGGGCCAGCATCACGGGGATCGCCATGTTGTAGTCGGTGGCACCCTTGTCGTCAGTCGGCAGGAAGCTGCCCAGCTCGTGATGCAGCGCGATGGCGATCATGCCCGGCAGGATGACGAGCGCGGGAAACACCATTTTGGGGACCGCCGCGATCAACGGCGTGCGCCGCGCGGCCGACATCGAATCGGCCGCCATGGCACGCTGGACCACCAGGAAATCGGTGCACCAGTAGCCGAAGGACAGCACGAAGCCCAGCCCCATCGCCATGCCGAACCACTCCACCCCCATCGGGTTGGCGGCCGGCGAGTTCATGTGCGCCCACGACTGCGTCCAGGCACCTTCCGCAAACGCCCGCCCGGCCGGATTGGCAGCGCTGGTGGCAACCGTATCGAGCTTGGCGACCAGTGCGTCCCAGCCACCGACGCTCTGCAGTCCGATCCAGACCAGCGGCACGAATCCGAACACGATCATGAAGAACTGCAGCACCTCGTTGTAGATGGCCGACGTCAACCCGCCCAGCACGATATAGACCAGCACGATGATTGCGGACACCGCGATGCACATGTGGTAGTTGAAGCCCAGAATTTGCGCCAGCAGGAGCGCCAGCACATGCATGGAAATGCCGGACGAGAAGACGGTCATCACCGCGAACGAAATGGCGTTGAACGCGCGGGTCTTCTCATCGAACCGGAGCTTGAGATACTCCGGCACCGAACGGGCTTTGGATCCGTAGTAGAACGGCATCATGAAGATCCCGACAAACACCATCGCCGGGATCGCGCCGACCCAGTAGAAGTGGCTGGTCATGATCCCATACTTGGCCCCTGACGCCGCCATGCCAATCACTTCCTGAGCGCCCAGATTGGCCGACAGGAACGCCAGGCCGCAGACCCACGCCGGAATCGCGCGTCCCGACAGGAAGAAGTCGGTGCTCGTCTTCATGTACCGCCGCAGGGTCCACCCGATTCCCAGCACGAACAGGAAGTACACGATCAGGATCAGGTAGTCCACCGGGGCCAGTGTGATCAACGCCTTGGGCATGGATCATTCCTTTCGTTGCCCGCCGCGTCCCGGCGGGGTGGTTCGTGCGCAGCTGCAACCAGGTCGCGCGCCGCTCGGGGCCCGGCAGACCACGTGCGCCAGCCGCGGCACGCCAGGGCCAGCCCCGCTCGGCGCCCGTTGATCCGGCCATCATATCGAGTCTGCCCCGTCGCGCAAACGGTGGGTCCTGTCCGGGTCCACACCGAACCGCGCCAGCGCCCGCGGCGTGCCGTGGCACTCGCGCCCGGCCGTGCCCGCTGGTGTCAATCCGTTCCTGGCCGGGCGCGCCGATACAGCGCCACAATCAGGATGACGCCTGCGCCGACGAGCGGAAACGGGACCAGTTTGTACAGGGCATTCGCAAAGGTGGCGTGTTCCGTCGCCGCGCGTCCCACCACATACGGCCCCACAAAGCCACCCAGGTTGCCGATCATGTTGATGAAGCCAATCGCCGAGGCGGCCGCCGTGGCCCCCAGAAACATGGTCGGAATCGGCCAGAACGCCGGCAGATGCGCGTACAGCATCGGCCCGACAATCAGGATCATGGCCAACAGGGGAACGATCCACTGGCCGTCCGTGGCCGCGGCGATCGCAATGCCAATCCCCTGGCAGGCCAGCGGCACCGAGACGTGCATAATCCGCTCCCCGGTCCGGTCGGAATGCCAGCCGTTGAGCAGCATGCCCAGCAGCGCCATGACGTACGGCAGAGCCGCCACCAGACTGGACGTGAAATCCCCCGCCCCCGACTGCGACTTGATGATCGCCGGCATGAACATGCTCAGCCCATAGCTGAACACGTTCAGGCAGAAGTAGACGGTGGTCAGCAGCAGCACGACGCCCAGATGGGACACCAGGATCCGCACGTTGAAATGCCCGGCCTTGCTCTCTGCCTCCCGACGTAGATCACTGAGCAGACTTTCGCGCTCGTCCCCGCGCAGCCACCGCGCGTCTTCCGGCCGGTTCGGCAGCACGAACAGGGTGACCACACCGGCAATCACCGGCAGGACACCCTGCAGAACGAAGATCCAGCGCCAGCCGGGCCAACCCCACCAGTTCAAATTGAGCAGCAGCCCGGAGACGGGCAGTCCGATGACGGTGGCCACGGGAATCGCCGCCATGAAGTTGGCGACCGCCTTGGCCCGATCGGCCGCGCGGAACCAGAGCGACAGATACAGAATCACCGACGGAAAGAAGCCCCCTTCGAAGAAGCCGAGCATGAAGCGGTAGAAGTAGAACTGGTTCACCGGGTCGGTGGACAGCCCATTGTAGAACGCGGCCAGACCGCGAAACCAGGCCAGCGGCTCAGCGCGGCCGAACAGCTGCGCCACAGAGCCGAAGAGCGCATTGACCACGGCGTCCAGCCCCGTCACGGCGCCGGCGTTCAGATCGATCGCCGGCAGCCAGCTGAAGATCGTGCTCGAAATCGGTGTGCCTACGGT
>DAISIS010000126.1:3037-12286 GCA_036821925.1 Pirellulaceae bacterium | reverse complement strand
GCGCATGGCGCGCATCCTCGAAATCGACGGCGACGACTTCGTGGCCGTGGTCGATCGCCAGCGCCCGGGTGAGGTTGACCACCGCCCCCTTGGATTTGCGGAGATGCCGGATGGCCGCTTTGCAGAAGTTGTGGGCCCCGGTCAGGTTGGTCGAGATGACCGCGTTCCAGTCTTCATCGGACATCCGCATGGCCAGGCCGTCGCGTGTGATGCCGGCGTTGTTCACCAGCACATACAGCCCGTTCTCGGCCGTCTCGACGGTCTCTTCCACCACCTCCTTGACGCGCGCTGAGTCGGTCACGCTCGCCAGTCTCGCTTCCACCTTGGTGCCGAACGTCGACGCGAGCTCTGCGGCCGTCTGCTGGACCTGCTCGTTGATATCGACCAGCATCAGGTGGCTCTTCTGCTTGGCGAACTCTTCCGCAATGGCTCGGCCGATGCCGCGGCTTGCACCCGTGACGAGAACGGTCTTGCCCTCCAAATCGGGAAAAACTGCCGTAGGTCTGGGAGTGTCTGTAGTCATTTTTCCTTCCTGAGAAGTAGGTGCACCTGGCGTCACATGCGCGTCACATCGCGCGGCTACTGTAACGCGTCCCCTAGGGGCTGTCAATCGCCGGTCAGGCGTGGCCGCCACCGCTCCATCTCCCGGCTGCTGTGCCCCGCGCCGCCCGCCGGCTGGCCGAATGCGGCTTGCATGCAACCGCTCGGCGAGAAACAATAGACCGCGCGTAACCATCTTCCTGTGCGCTCGTCATCCCAGCGGGTTTCCAGACATGCGATTTCGATTCATCGACCAGATCACGCAGTTGACACCAGGCCAACGCATCGAGGGACTCAAGCGGCTGAAGGCCACCGAGCGATATCTCGACGACCATTTCCCGAAATTCCCGATCATGCCCGGTGTACTGATGCTTGAAAGCATGTACCAGGCGGCCCAGTGGCTGGTGCGCCGGACCGAGAACTTCGCCCATTCGATGGTCGTGCTCAAGGAGGCCCGCAACGTCAAGTTCACCGGGTTCGTCAAGCCGGGACAGGAGCTGCTGGTCACCGCCGAAATCAAGAAACAGGAAGGCAACTGCACAACCCTCATGGCCCAGGGGACTGTCGATGGTCGGCCCGCGGTCAGCGCCCGGCTGATCGTCGAGACCTTCCAGATTGGCGATCGGTTCCCGCACCGCGCGGCGACTCAGCACTACATTCTGCGGGAGGTGCGCAAGCAGTTCGAACGTGTGATGTCGGGGACGCCCGATGAGCCGCTCAGCCCCGGACTCTCGATGCGCTGGCTGCTGATCGACCGGATGGTCGAATTCCTCCGCGGCGAACGATCCGTCGCGATCAAGAACGTCAGCCTGACCGAAGAGTCGCTCAGTGACTACGTGCCGGGCTTCCCGGTGCTCCCCTGCTCGCTGATCGTCGAAGGCCTGGCCTGGACCGGCGGGCTCCTGGCGAACGACCAACGCGGTTTCCAGGAACGTACCGTGCTGGCGAAGGTCAACCGGGCGGTGTTCCACCGCCCCGCGCTGCCCGGCGACCAGCTACGGTACACGGCCGTGCTGGAGGCCATCGAAGCGGAAGGGGCGTTCATCCGCGGCACGAGCCACGTCGGTGACCAACTGCAGGCCGAAGTGGATTTGTTCCTCGCTCACCTCGGCGACCGGTTCCAGGAAGTCGAAGGGGATCTGGTCGCGCCGGCCGATATGCTGATGACGCTCCGCATCTTCGGGGTGTATGATGTGGGACGACTCCCCTCCGGCAGCCCGCTGGATGTGCCGGCCAAGTTGTTGAATGCCGAACGCGAGGCGGCCGCACAGCCGTAGCCTTGTGGCGGCAGGCCGCCGGCGTGCGCACGACCCGGTCTCCGGACAGTGCTTGTCGCGGAGCGGAGAAGGGGCCTGTCGCGGAGCGGAGCAGGGCGATGACTGGCGAAACCTCTGGGTTCTCAATCCGCTGTGCCACGGCCGACGACGTGCCCGCCATCCGTGGGGTTCTGTACACGGTGCGGCAGGAGTACGGTGTGCTGTGGGAGATCGGCGCGAACGATCCCGAACTGGACGACCTGGAGGGCAGCTACTTCCGCCGTGGCGGGCACTTCGCCGTGATCCAGGATCCGGCGCTGCGGATTGTGGGCTGCGCCGGACTGTATCCGCTGACGCCCCACCGCGCCGAGCTGTGCAAGATGTACCTGGAGCAATCGGCCCGGGGACGCGGCCTGGGGCGGCAACTGCTCGAACATATGCTGGCCGCCGCCCGGCAAAACGGGTTCGCTGAAGTGTGGCTGGAGACCAGTTCCACACTCACGGCCGCAATCACGCTCTACCGGCAATACGGCTTCCAACCGGACGACTCCGCCAGCCTCACCCATCGCTGTGATGCCGGCTACCTGCTGCGGCTGGAATGAACCCCGCCCGGTCACTGCCAGGGACCGGGCGGTCGGAGCAGGACGCCTGGCACGCGCCCGGCACTGGGCACCGAGCCGGCGCAGCTCAGCGCCCGGTGGGGAAGTCGCGGCGGAACCTGGCGATCAGTTTCTGGGGCCAGTCGCTCTTCGGCCGCAGCCGGCCGACGAAGAAGCGGAGGACTTTGGGTTCGTCGTAGAATTCGAGTCCGCCGACCAGCTCGCGGTTCTGATACAGCCACTTCACCCGATCCTCGACATACTTCACCTGCGACAGCGTGAAGACGCGACGTGGCATCGCCAACCGCAGCAACTCGACTTCGGACGGCACATCATTGCCGTCTTCATCGCGGTCCATCGAGATGGTGCCGCGCTCCATGCCGCGGATCCCGGAAATAATGAACAGCGCGGCACCCAGCGCACCGGCCGGGTAGTCCAGTTGCGGCACGTGCGACAGGAAGGCTTTGGCGTCGAGGTGAGCGCCCAGACCGCCCGCCGGCGTCACGACCGGGACACCGGCCGCATCCAGCCTGTCCACCAGGTATTTGATGAACATGGGCGACTGGCTGATCATGTCCATGTCGAGCGATTCACGCAGGCCGACGGCCATGGCTTCGATCTCGCGCACCGACATGCCGCCGTAGGTGAGAAAGCCCTCGAACAGCGGCACGAGATCCCGCATCTTCAAGTACAGCTCACGACTCTTGGTGGCGATCCCGCCGCCACGCGTGCAGCTGATCTTGCGCCCGGAGAAGTAGATGATGTCGGCCAGATCGCACATCGTGCGGATGATCGTCTTGATGTCGGCGTCCTGAAACTCCTTTTCGCGCATCTTGATGAAGTAGACGTTCTCGTTCAACAGGCTGACGTCCAGCACCAGCAACAGCTCGTGCTTGTCACACACCCGCCGCACTTCGCGCATGTTCGCAATCGAAAACGGCTGGCCGCCAATCAGATTCGTGCCCGCCTCCATCCGGATGTAGGGCACGCTCTCCTTGCCCCGGGCGGCAATCAGCGCTTCCACCTTGGCAATGTCCATGTTGCCTTTGAACGGGAAGTCGCTCTTGATCTTGAGCGCTTCGTCCGTAAAGAGCTCGGCAATCCGGCCGCCCGCCAGCTCAATGTGCGCCTTGGTCGTGGTGAAGTGGAAGTTCATCGGCACCACGCCGTCTTTGCCCACAAACACCTGGCTGATGATGTGTTCCGCCGCGCGCCCCTGATGGACCGGCAGAAAGAACTCCGTGCCAAAGATCTCGACGATCGCCTCGTACAGCCGGCTGTAGGATGCCGAGCCGGCGTAGGCGTCATCGGCCACCGCCATCGAGGCAATCTGCTGATCGCTCATGGCGTTTGTGCCGCTGTCGGTCAGCATGTCCAGAAACACGTCCCTGTTCTGCAGCAGGAACGTGTTATAGCCGGCGTCTTCAACAGCCTTCAATCGCTCCTCGACCGGTAGCAGATTCAGCTTCTGAACAACCCGGACCTTGTGCATTTCCAGAGGCACAAACTCGCCGCTCGAAAACTGGACGTTCGATTGCATAGGGACCTTACGTGTGGGCCAAAAAAGGAGGGGGACGAAACAAGTCTGGATTGCCCGTCAAACACCGGGCAGGTTTCCCCCTGCAGCCCTGGTGCGGGCTGGCGGCAGGCGGCGAAACCTACCCCGCGGCCCGCGAACGGCCACGCGTCGTCCGGACAGCGGCAGGAATCGTACAAATTCTCGACCGACGCCTATCGTATCACGCCCCGGCGGGAATTCCAAGGGAATGCCGGGTCCGAGCCAGTCTCCGGCGCCGTGCGCCACAGGCCGCCAGGCAGCCGGAGCAGCAGCTGCCGCCGCCGACCGCGGATCACCGCACGCTGGCCGCGCGAGCCAGCGCCGCATCACCCCCTGCCACCAGCAGCGTGTCCGAATCACGCAGCACATGGTCCGGGTCCGGCGTCGCCATGATCTGGTCCGTCAGCACGTCGTGCAGCGCGACGATCGTGATGTCGTAGTTCTGGCGGAGCTCCAACTCGCGTATCGACCGGCCATCCCAGCTGCTGGGGACCCCCATCTCCTGCAGGCTGAATCCCGGACCGAGACGCACGTAATTGAGCAGGGCGGAGCCGGTGATGCGGGTCGCCAACGCCAGGGCCGTATCCCGCTCGGGAAACACGACGTCGGTCACTCCCATGCGGTGCATGATCCGCGCATGATCGTTCGACACGACCTTGACGTAGATGTCCTTCACCTTCAGATCCTGGAGCACCATGGTGGCCAGTATGCTGGCCGAAATGTCGTCCCCGGTCGAGACGATGGCCACGTCGGCCTCACTCACGCCGATGCGGCGCAGCGTTTCCAGGTCGGTGGAGTCCCCCACCGCAGCGTGGGAGACAGACGGCGCCAGGCGATCGACGATATCGCCGTCCAGATCGACAGCAATGACGTCACAGCCGTTGTCGGCCAGCGATTTCGCAATGGTGAATCCGAAGTTGCCCAGTCCGATGACCACGAATCGCTTCATATTCGTCTCCCTTGGGTCCGCGCGGGACCCGTTCAGCCCACGATCACATCTTCATAGGCCAGCCGGAATTTGCCGCGTTGCGCCAGGCGGACGATCAGCGCGGTCGCGATGGCCAACGGACCCGTGCGCCCGGCGAACATCATCAGGATCAGCACCCAGCGCGAGAGCGTGGGCAGTTCCGGTGTGATTCCCATCGACAGCCCCACCGTGTTAAACGCGCTGGCCGTCTCAAACAGCCGCTCCAGGAACGTGTGGTGGGGTCCGGAGAAGTCACCGGCGAGCGTCACCGCGAAGACACCGGCCACCACGATTCCCGTGGCAATCACAAACAGCCCCGTCGCACGCTGGATCGTTTCTTCCCGGACCGACCGGCGCGCGAATGTCGCCGTCGCCTGGGAACGCAGACGCGACCAGGCGACGAGCACCAGCACGGCACAGGTGGTGGTCTTCATGCCGCCGGCGGTCGAGCCCGGTGACCCGCCCACCATCATCAGGATGATCGTCAGGAGGTTCGAGCTGTCCGATGCCCGGCCGTAGTCGATCGAGTTGAAACCGGCAGTGCGGGGAGTGACGCTCATGAAGAACGAATTCGTGAGCCGGTCGAGAAACGACATCTGGCCCAACACCCCGCGCCACTCGAACAGCGCGAACAGCAGCCAGCCCCCCACCACGAGTACGGCCGTGGTGGCCAGCACCAGCCGGCTGTGCAGCGACAGCCGTATCGCGCTCCCGCGCCGCCGGCTGGAGAACAACTGATGCACTTCCTGCATCGTGACGAAGCCCAGTCCACCCGTGATGATCAGCAGCGCGATGACGAGCAGTGTGGCCGGGGAATCGTGGAACTCCACCAGCGACGTCGTATTGGTCGAAAAGCCCGCATTGCAGAAAGCGCTGATCGCATGAAAGACGGCCGGCCACAACGCCCGGCCCCAGCCGAGACGGGGCACCCAGCAGACGTACAGCAGGATTGCGCCCGCCGCCTCCAGGAAAAAAGTGAATCGCACGATGTCCAGGATCAGCCGGCGGGCCGGGATGGACGGAACGGCCGGCTGGGAACCGACCGCCACCGACTCGGTACGAACCGATGGTCGGCCGCCCAACGCTACGATCACGACGCTGGTCAGCACCAGCATCCCCAGACCGCCGAGCTGTATCAGCAACAACACCAGCGCCTGGCCGGCGAACGTGAAGTGCGTGGCGGTGTCGACAACCGTCAACCCGGTGACGCACACAGCGCTGGTCGCCGTGAACGCCGCGTCGCTCCACGACAGCGGGTCCGCCCGATACAGCCCGGGGCTCAGCTTCAGACTCAAGGTGCCGAAGGCGATGAGCGCCAGGAAGGAACCGACAAAGGCTTCGGCGGGCGCCAGCCGCCGGCTGAGCAGGCGCGACCGGTCCAGCCCCACGTGCGGCGACCAGTGCGTGGCCGTTCTGGACGGACGTCCGGAAAGAGGCTTCTTCACAGTGCGATGACCATCTGCGACGTTCTCAGCAGCCAGCCGCGTGGCGCCCCTCAGCTGAACCGGAGGCCTGAACCGCGACCGGTGCGCGCCAAACATCGCTCCACATGCACGAGCACCGCGTCGGTGCAGAGACGGGCTTGCCCTTCCAAACCGGTCCAGGCCCCTGCGCCTGGCCGTGCCGACGAGGTTAGCTGACGGGCTAGGACTTGAAAGTATCCCGGGCTGCCGAAACGGCCCTGCGCCCCAGGACCGACCCACATCGATCCGCTGGTTCCCCCGTTTCTCCCACCGGCCGGAGAATTAGGCTGCACAGGCTCCGATTGTAGGCCGTCACCCGGCCACCTGCCAAGGCGTCATCAACCCCGCGGAGCCCCGGACCGCGGGGCACAGAACACAGAACGGGGGGCCGGTTTGGGTTTGTCAATGCGGTATGATGCCTCTATAACTTCAGCAACTTCTACGAAAGACTGTTTTGGGCCGGTCTGTTTGGGGCCGGTTGATTCCGGGCCGGTTGATACCGGGCCGGTTGCGGCTTACACCCTGGTGATGATGGAGAGTGGCTGATGAAACGCGTTGTCCTGTTCCTGCTGACCAACCTGGCCGTCATGCTGGTGCTCGGTGTGGTCGTCAACGTGTTGGGGCTGAACACCTTCCTGCGGGGCGGCAACCTGAACCTGCCGCTGCTCCTGGGATTTGCGTTCGTGTTCGGCATGGGCGGGTCGTTCATCTCGCTGCTGCTGTCGAAATGGATCGCCAAGTCGTCCACGGGCGCACAGGTGATCGAGCAGCCCCGCAATGCGGCCGAACAGTGGCTGGTCGAGACGGTGCGCCGGCAGGCGTCGCAGGCCGGGATCGGCACGCCGGAAGTGGCCATCTACCATGCGCCGGAACCGAATGCGTTTGCCACCGGCCCCAACCGCAACAATGCGCTGGTGGCCGTCAGCTCCGGCCTGCTGCAGGCGATGGAGCGGGACGAGGTGGAGGCGGTATTGGGGCACGAAGTGAGTCATGTGGCCAACGGCGACATGGTCACATTGACGCTGATTCAGGGGGTGGTCAACACGTTTGTGATCTTCGTCTCACGGATCGTCGGCTATATCGTCGATCGGGCGCTGGCAGGTAACAGCCAGGACGAGTACCGTGGACCGGGCATTGGATTCTGGATCACCAGCATGGTGACCGAACTGTTCCTCGGGATTCTGGCCTCCGTGATTGTGATGTGGTTCAGTCGGCAGCGGGAGTTCCGGGCCGACGCGGGGGGAGCCAGCCTGGCGGGCAGGCAGAAGATGATTGCCGCGCTGCAGCGTCTGCAGCAGTTGTCGGAACCATCCCAGCTGCCCAAGGAGCTGGCTGCGTTCGGTGTCAGTGGCCGCCGGGGACTGGTCAAGCTGCTCATGTCCCACCCGCCCCTGGAAGACCGCATCGCCGCGCTGCGGGAACAGGGTTGAACGGGAACCGCGCGCCAGTGTTCGGTCTGGGCGCCGTCTCGCATCCGGGCGCGGCGGGCGCGCGGTCGGCGCGCGGCGGATCGCAGCGGCGTGAAATCCGCTGCCAGGCAAATGACGGAGGGCCGAGATGGCAAGGGAGCTCCCGGATCCGCGGGTCCAGCACGGTGTGTCGCGTCGGACACTTCTGGCAGGCGCGGGTATGCTGGTCGGAGCTGGCGCGACGTGCGGCACGAGCGGTTCAGCGGCCGAGAGCATGCGGCAGGTCATGGCCGACGTCGTCGTGGTGGGCGGCGGCACGGCCGGCACAGTGGCTGCCATCCAGGCGGGGCGGCTGGGCGCCAAGACCCTGCTGGTCGAAAGCGGCAGCCAGCTGGGTGGCACCATGACCACGGGCGGTGTGACGTTCCCCGGGCTGTTCTGCGCGTGGGGACGCCAGATCATCGCAGGGATCGGATGGGAACTGGTCCACGCGACCGCTCAGCTGCAAGGGGACCCGCTGCCCGACTTCTCCCAGTCGGTCTGGCCGGCGCTCCAGCAGCACCCGCGTTTCCAGGTGCGCATTTCCGGCGGGCTCTACGCGGCGCTGGCCGAAGAGGCGTGTGTGGAGGCCGGCGTGGCGCTGCGCTATTACGAGTTTCCGCTCGCGGCCCAGCGTGCCGCCGATGGCTGGGTGCTGCGTCTGGCCGGCAAAGGCACGCAGGTTGCCGTCCACTGCCGGCAGCTGATCGATTGTACGGGCAACGCATCGGTGGTTGCCCTGGCCGGCCTGCCGCGTTTGCGTGAGGAAGAGACCCAGCCCGGCTCGATCGTCTTCACGCTCTCCCCGCCCGGCCGCAGTGAGCTGTATGTGCTGGGGGCCGATTCCTCCACGTCCGAGAGTCATTCGGCCGCTAACATCGAAGGACGCAAACGGTTCCTGGAACATTTTCGCGCGCTGCGGAGCCGGGAGGAGGGCCAGCCGGTAAAACTGGCCGACTTGCGCCCGGAGACGGCTGTCCGCGAGACCTACCGCATCGTGGGCCAGACAACGATCAGCAAGGACGATTTCGAATCGGGCCGCCGATTCGCGGATGCTGTGGCCTACGCATACTATCCGATTGACCTGCATACGAGCGCGGGGGTGCGTCCCCAGCATCTCCAGGAGGGCACGGTGCCCACCATTCCGCTCGGCGCGCTGGTGCCGCAGGGGAGTGAACACCTGCTGGTGGCCGGCCGCTGTGTCTCCAGCGATCGGCTGGCGAACTCGGCCCTGCGGGTGCAGGCGTCGTGCATGGCCATGGGGCAAGCCGCCGGCGCTGCCGCTGTGCTTGCCCACCGCCTGGGCGTGACCCCCGCCGCGGTGCCCTTGGACGCGATCCGCCGAACGCTGCAGGAACATGCCGCGATTGTGCCTGAACCTTAGCCAAGTCTCTTCACGGGTGAGACCCTGGGACGTG
>DAISIS010000126.1:0-2937 GCA_036821925.1 Pirellulaceae bacterium | reverse complement strand
TGGCACGGCTTACTTGTTAGCCGTGCTGGAAGCGTGGACCGGTGAGCGCAACAGTGGGCGTGTGGCACGGCTTACTTGTTAGCCGTGCTGGAAGCGTGGACCGGTGAGCGCAACAGTTGTGCCCCGTGAGGTCATACGCTCGGAAACGGACCTTGCGATCGACGTTGCTCGGCAGTCAGCACGGCTCACGAAGCAGGCCACACAGAACGGACGGGGCACGCGCCGCCATGCACGGCCAACAAGTAGGCTGGTGGCTGTCCAGCTGCGCCGCATGGGCGCCGCTCGCAAGGCCCACAGGCTGAGTTCACCGGAGCCGGAGACACCTCGCCAGGGAGTCTACCGGTGTTCAAAGCCGCGGACTGCAAGCGGGCTGAGCGATCCGTCTGCCGTCAGCTGCCAGAGGCCGGGCTGCTCCACCAGCTGTCCGATGCGGGTCAGTGGCACGTCCAGCGGCTGCCGGTCGAGCATCCGTTCGGCGTCGGCAGGCGGCACTGCCAGGATCAACTCGAAGTCCTCGCCGTCCGACAGGGCATGATCGAGCGCCGTGCGGCCATTCGCCTCGCGTGCGGCCATCGTCACCGCGGCCGGATCGATCGGGATTGTCTCAAGGGCGATGGCCGCCCCGCAACCGCTGGCCGCGGCCAGACGCGACAGATCCAGCGAGAGGCCATCGCTGACGTCGATGCCCGCGTGCAACTCAAACTGCCGGTGCAGCAGGAGCGCGGCGTGGACGCGCGGCGTGAACGAGAAATGTCGTCCCAGCAGGCTGCCACCGAATTGGCCCGTGACCAGCAGGTGGTCTCCCGGCTGCCCGCGATCGCGGCGCAGAGGGCCGCGTGGAGTAACCTGCCCGAGCGCTGCGACACTGATCACCAGCCCACCCGCCCACGTGTTCGTGTCACCTCCGGCGACCGCCACGTCGAACTGCTGCGCGAGCTCGAGAATCCCGTGGTACAAGGACCGGGCCAACTCGCCCGCACCCGCATGCGGCAGCGCCAGCGACACCACGATGGCTACCGGCTGGCAGGCCATCGCCGCCAGGTCGCTCAGGTTGACCGCCACAGCCTTGCGACCGATCCGCCACGGCTCGCAGGCACGCAGCTCAAAGTCCACTCCTTCGGTCAGCAGATCGGTGGTCAGGACGATGTCACGCTCGGACGCCAGCCGCAGCACGGCGGCATCGTCCCCCGGGCCGACCCGCAGCAGAGGGTGCGGCGGCAGATGGTCGCGTAGCCAGGCAATGAACGCGGATTCCATGAACGGTTGTCGCGGCTCACTACGACCAGATCCGAGGCACAGGCTAGGGCACGTCGTCCAGTCGCATACTTCCGTACAACGTCTCGCTATTACGCAGGATGTAGAACCGGAACGGCTGCGTGGCCTTGAACTCGGCGCTGTTGAGTATGTAGGCCACGTTGTCCTCGGAGATGGTCTCCCACTTGTGCATCCCCACCAGTACGTCACCACGGCGCATGCCGTGCCGCTCCGCGGGGCTGTCCTCCCGCACCGCGGCGACTTTCAGTCCACCCCGGTACCGGGAGTTGTACTTGCGGAAGGACGCGGTGGGAATGGGGGTCAGCCGGATTCCGAGCTGCGACCAGGCCAGATCCGTCAGGCTGCCATCGACACTGCCCGTCGCAGTGAGCGTGACGTCCACGGTCCGCGTCTCACCGTCCCGCTGGAATTCGAACGCGACCTGGTCGCCGGCCTGGAGGCCCAGCAGAGCGCGTTCGACGTCCAGACGCCTGATAATTTCGCGGTCCGCTACCGCCCGGATCACGTCACCCGGCTTGAGCCCGGCGCGGGCCGCCGGGCCGTCACTCGAGAGCGTGGCAATCACCACCTGACTCGAACCTTCGACGAAGTCGGTTTGGAGTGTGGCGCCGTAGGTGACCTGGCTCACCCGCTCGCACGACAGCAGGTCTGCTGCCACGTCCATCGCCTGATTCACCGGGATCGCGAAGCCGATTCCCTGCGCCCCGATGCGGACCGCCACATTGATGCCGATCATGTCGCCGTCGATGTTCAACAACGGACCACCAGAGTTGCCTGGGTTGATGCTGGCGTCCGTCTGGATCAGGTCGGCATATTTCTGATAGTCGCTGACCTGAACCGTGCGATGCAGCGCGCTGACAATGCCCTGCGTCACCGTGTGTTCGTAACCGTACGCGTTGCCGACCGCCACTACGGTCTCGCCAGGCATCACATCGTTCGACATCCCCATTCTGATCACGGGGAATTCTTTCTGCTCGGGAACCTTGATGATCGCCAAATCCGTCTTCGGGTCGTTCGCCACCAGTTCGGCGACGACCGTCGTGCCGTCAGCCAGCGTGGCGCGGATGCGTTTGACCCCTTCGACCACGTGGTAGTTCGTGATGATGTAGCCCCGCTCGTCAATGATAATGCCGGTGCCCATGCCATTGACCTGGTGCCCGGCATCTGCGGTGCCATCGACGTCGTATTCGGCGGGCAGCGTCTTGCGCCCGTGGATATTCACCACGGCCGGCCGAGCTGCCGAGACCGCCTGTACGATGGCCGAGTTCCGCAAATTCGAAGCGCCGGCGGCCGGCAACCAAGGACTGGCTACGGTCGAACCAAGCACGACGAGGCAACCTAGCACCAGGCCCAAGCGGTTGCAGACCAACAAGGATGGATGTGGCATCAATGGGCTCGTCAAAGTAGGGAAATCGTCCTCTCCCGCCACCTCAGGCATCACGTCCGCTCGCCCCCGGATTCCGCTTGCCGCGGACTACTCCCAACAAACCCAGCCGGTGCGGACTCTAGCAATCCAGACCAATACTGGTCCCCCCAAGCTATTTCGACGCGCTGTTCCCTCCGTGTTGAGGTGCGGGGGAGGAGGCCGCAAAGATCGCCCAGGTTATCAGGCACGAGATAGGGGAGAGGAGAGAGAGAGGAGAGAGGAGAAAGAAATGGATG
>DAISIS010000125.1:0-12299 GCA_036821925.1 Pirellulaceae bacterium | reverse complement strand
CCAGGCCGTGATCATCGACATCGGCGAAGCCAACGACATCCACCCGCGCAACAAGGAGGATGTCGGCGAGCGTCTGGCACGCTGGGCGCTGGCCAAAGACTACGGCGTGGACATCGTCTGCCGCAGCGCCGAATACCGGTCGATGGAGAAACAGGGACAGAAAATCATCGTGTCCTTCGACCATGTCGCCGGTGAACTCAAGCCGTTTGACGTCAGCGAAATCCACGGCTTCACCATCGCCGGCGAGGATCGGAAGTTCGTCGTCGCCCAGGCCAAGGTCGTGGAGCAGGACAAGACCAAAGTGGAAGTCTGGAGTGACCAGGTGCCCGACCCGGTCGCAGTCCGGTACGCGTGGGCCAACAACCCGGTCTGCAACCTGCGCAGCAGCGCGAACCTGCTGCCCGTTACCCCCTTCCGCACGGATGACTGGCCGGGTGTGACCGCCAACGCCCGCTAGTGCGGCCGTTGCAGAGGATTCAGTGCCACTGGCTGTGTCGGGTGCCACGGTTGCGGCCAAGCGTGCCGCAGCCGGCCAGCAGATCTCCGCACATGATGCACGGGCACAGCCAGTGGCCCCCCTCAGACTGAGCCTTGGTCCAGTACAAATCGGAGTCGGGTCCCATGCCGAACAGCTCTCGTATGCACCTTGTCCTCACACTCGCGATGGCCTGCCTGCTGGCAGCCGCTGGCCGTGGCGCGCTGCCCGGTACCGTGTCTGGCGCCGAGCCGATGTTCGTCTATGTCGGCACCTATGCGCCGGAAGACGAGCCGGGGATCTACATCTACCGGTTCGATCCGGCGACCGGCGCGTTGAGCGAAATCGGAGCCGTCGCAGGGATCCAGTCCCCTTCATTCCAGGCGCTGCACCCCAGCGGGCGGTTCCTGTACAGCGTCAGTGAGTCGGGCGACTACGCCGGCCAGCGTGCCGGCGCGATTTGCGCGTATGCCATCGATTCGCAGACGGGTGGGCTGACGCTGCTCAATTGCCAGTCCTCGCAGGGTCCCGGCCCCTGCCATGTGTGCGTCGACCGGGCCGGCCGCCACGTGCTGGCCGCCAACTACTCGGGCGGCAGCGTGGTGGTCCTGCCCCTCCGGCCGGACGGGCAGTTGGAGGCGGCGAGTTCGTTTGAGCAGCACCGGGGTGCGAGCGTCAATCCGGCGCGGCAGGAGGGACCGCACGCGCACTGCGTGAACCTCGATCCGGCCGGCCGCTACGTCCTGGCGGCAGACCTGGGGACCGACCAGGTTATGATCTACCAGTATGACGCGGACCACGGCCAGCTCATCCCGAATCCCGCCCTGCCGGCCGCCACCGTGACAGCTGGCGCCGGCCCGCGCCACTTCGCGTTTCATCCCCACGGCAAGTGGGGCTATCTGATCAACGAGTTGAATTCGACGGTCACGGCGTTCACCTACGATGCCCGGAACGGCAGCTTGACGACCATCCATGACATCTCGACCTTGCCGGCCGACTTCACGGGCAAAA
Source organism: Pirellulaceae bacterium (assembly GCA_036821925.1). Classification (GTDB taxonomy): domain Bacteria; phylum Planctomycetota; class Planctomycetia; order Pirellulales; family Pirellulaceae; genus JAAYDI01. The sequence continues at coordinate 10,813 of DAISIS010000125.1, read as the reverse complement.
ATTCCACGGCCGAAATCGCCGTTTCGCCGGATGGCAGGTTCGTGTACGGCTCGAACCGCGGGCACCACAGCATCGCCGTGTTCACGGTCGACCCGCAGTCGGGAAGACTCACCGCCGTCGCCCACCATTCCACGCTCGGTGAAGAACCGCGCAACTTCGCGATCGATCCAACCGGCACGTTTCTGCTGGCGGCGAATCAGAACAGCGGCAGCGTGGTCGTCTTCCGGATCGATCGCCACAGCGGGAAGCTCGCGCCGACCGGCCACCAGGTCCACCTGCCCACCCCCGTCTGCGTGACGTTCCGGGAATAGGGACGACTCTGATTCATCCGTCCAGGAGCGCGTGGGGCGTTTTCAACTGCTCGATCATCGTGTTGCCGAAGATCGCCCCCACCCCGCCATCCACCACCCGGTGATCGAACGAGAACGACAGGTAGACGATTCGGGTCGGCACAATGTCGCCCGCGTCATTGTACGAGGGCCGCTTGAAGACCTTGCCGATGGCGACGATGCCGACCTCCGGATGGTGAATGATCGGCGTCGACACCAGGCCGCCGATATTCCCCACGGACGAAACCGTGAACGTGCTGCCGCGCAGCTCGTCGCGCGACAGGGTGCCGGCCTGCGCGGCCCGGATGAGCCGTTCACATTCCCGCGCGATGCCCGCCAGATCGAGCTGGTCGGCGTCGCGGATGACCGGCACCACCAGTCCCTTGGCGGTGGCCGTGGCAATGCCGATGTGATAGACATCGTGCAGGACGATCTCCCCCGCCTGCTCGTCGAGCGACGCGTTGACCAGCGGCACGTGGCGCAGCGCGGCCACCGCCGCCTTGACGTAGAACGGCAGACTTGTCAACGTGATGCCCTGCGCGTAATAGTCTCGTTTCAGCTCGTTCCGCAGTGCCACCATCGCACTCACATCACACTCGTCGATGTAGCTGTAGTGCGGGATGGTTTTCTTGGCCAGCACCATGTGTTCAGCGATCACGCGGCGCACGCCCTGGAACTTGATGCGTTCGCCGGCCGTTCCCAACTCCAGGGCGTTGCCACGGCCAGACTTCCCCCCCGGGACCCGCTCCTTCCAGGTGCGGACGTACTGGCCCAGGTCCTGGATCAGCACGCGTCCGGCCGGCCCGCTGGCGGGGACGTCGCGCAGCTCGACGCCGATCGCGCGGGCCAGCGAGCGCACGGCGGGCGAGGCCTGGACGGCACGCCGCGCCGGTTCGTCTGGGGCGCGGCCCACAGCGCGCAACGGCTTGCGCCGAGCCCGGGCCGCCACAGGCTGAGTCAACGACGTGGCGGCCGCCCGCTTCGATACGACGGCCACGGGACTGGGGGGATCCAACGCATCGGCCACACCCGCCACCGGCGTGTAGCGCAGGATCACCTGCCCCACTTCCACCGTCTGGCCTGGCTGCACCGCCACCTGGTCAATGGTCCCCGTGAAGGGAGCCGGCAGCTCCACCGTGGCCTTGTCGGTCATCACCTCCGCCAGACTCTGGCCGCGCTCCACCTGCTGGCCGGCGCACACCAGCCACTCCACGAATTCGGCTTCGTAGACCCCTTCACCCAATTCCGGCACCCGGTAGTCCATCAGCACTACGCCTCCTCGGTCGCCACCGCGCGCAACGTCTCGAGGATATGCGGCAGCTGCGGCACCGTGTTCTGTTCGTAGATCTGGTTCAGGCCGATCCCCGGCACGTGCTGACCCTGCAGCACGCGCGGACGCACCAGCAGGTCGTAGAAATGCTCCTCTACAACGCGGCGCAGCAGGTGCTCACCAAAGTTGGTCACTTCGGAGTCTTCGTTCACAAACAGCACCCGCCCCGTTTTCAACACGCTCTGGGAGATCATTCTCCAGTCGTACGGGAAGATGCTGCGCAGATCGATCACATCGCACGTCAGGCCGTCCGATTCGCGCAGCAGATCCGCCGCCTTGACACACAGCGGCAGCGTGCGCCCGTAGCTCACCAGCGTGGCGTGCGTCCCTTCCCGCACCTGGTCCGCAGCGCCGATCGGCACCAGGTACTCATCCAGATCCGGCCACCGCGGCCGCCAGCCGGTACGGTCCCCCAGCGGCGCGTCGATCAGCTGCTTGAGCTGCTCCGGATCGGCCGGCTCGCCCGGAATCAGCTTCTCCCCGCGCACGCGCAGCAGCGCCTTGGGCAGCAGCACCAGGACGGGATTCGGATCCACGATGGCGGACAGCATCAGGCCGTACGCATCCAGCGCATTGCTGGGCATCACCACCTTCCAGCCCGCCAGGCGGCTGGCCCAGCTCTCGAAACTGTGCGAGTGATACAGGCTGCCACGAATCCCCGAGCCGCTGGGGGTCATCAACACGATCGGCAACTCGTAGTTCCCGCCGCCGGCCCACCGCTGATTGCCGGCCACTTTCAACAGGTCGATCGTGTTGAACCCGTAATCGCAGAACTGGATCTCCGCCACCGGGCGTCCCCCGGCATAGGCGATGCCCATCGCCGCGCCGATGATCCCGCGTTCGTCCAGCGGCGTGTTCCACGCCGTTTCGAGCCCCTGCGTGGCCGTGAACACACCGCCCAGCGGCGGCCCGACATCCTCCCCCAGAATGTCGGTCACTCCCAGATAGGTCTCGCCATAATGCAAGGCCATGCGAACGGCTTGAACGAGCGTCGCCATGCAGACCAGATCCTCAGTGCGGCAAACCGGTGTAGTCGTCAGGATACACAACATCGACAGGGCTGGCTGCATACGTGTGCCGCCGCACATCGTCCGGCGTGGGCTCCGGTTCCTGGAGCGCCTGCTGCACGGCAGCCGCCGCCTCCCCGCGGGCCACCTCCCACAGTTCGTCGATCGACGCCCGTGTCAACAAACCGGCCGCCAGCAGTTTCGCCTCCCACAGCTCCAGGCAGTCCGGTTCGTTCTCCACCCGCACCGCACCGCTGGACGACGAATGGCCGTGCAGGCGCGACACCTGCGGCTCAAGCATGAACGGGCGACGCTTGCGCCGGCACCACTGCAGTGCGCGCCGCAGGGCATGCCAACTGGCAATCGGGTCGTTGCCATCAACCACCTCGCCCGGAATCCCGAACGGCTCCCCCCGGTCCACAATGTGCTGCTCGCTGTGCTGCGACCGCATCGGTGTCGAGATGCCCCACTGGTTGTTCATCACAATCATCAGGACAGGCAGCTCCTGCCCGGGACGCGTGCTCCAGATCATGCACGTCGCGAAGTCCCCTTCGCTCGAGCCCGCGTCCCCGCCCACCACCACCGTCACGCCATCACCACCGCGGCGTTTCTGCACCAGCGCGGTTCCCGGCGCCATGGCAAACTTGGCCCCCACCACCGAACTGACCGGCACGACGTTCCATTTCCGCAGCGCGGAATGTCCCAGGAAGTTGCGCCCCATCGAATGCGGATCGGTGACCCGGACCGCCGCTTGCCGCGTCGCGTCCAGCATCGGCATCCCCATCGCCAGCAGCGTCGCCAGGCTGCGATAGTGCAGATGCAGGAAGTCGTAGTCCGGACCACACCCCTTCTTCAACTGCAGGCCCAGACACACGTTGAACGCTTCCTCGCCCGGCCCCCCAATCCAGAAATAGCCTTCCCCAGACTTGCTCATCTGGATCATGCGCTCGTCCAGCACCCGGGCCCGCACCATCAGCTGATGGATCCGCGTGCACTGATCGGCACACAACGCTTCGTTCCCACTGTTGACCTCGGCAATTGTCGTCACCCAGTGCTCCTCCCTTGCTGCGGTGATCTCGCCCCCCCTCCAGCCCCACAGTGCGCCGGGCAGCGCGCCGCGACTCATCCGCCGCCGACGGAATTCGCGGCGGCCGGGTGATCCCGTTCAGCTCTCATTCTACGCGAATTTGCCGCCCTGCCCAGATACGCAAGCCCCCATCTGGGCGATCGCGTGAAAGGAGCAGCGCACGCGCGGCGCGGGTCGCGCCATCCGTACCGGTTGTCCCGAGACGTGGAATCAGGCAAGCTGCAACGCCTGGGTGAAGTAATCCGGAAATCGGGTGCCTGCAAGCGGCCTGGGCGCGATTGCCGATAACAGATACAAGGTGCGTGCTTCGCCACACGACGACACAGGAAGCGCTCATGGAACCGACCATCTCGGCCGCTGGTGTCAGGAAACTCGTAGTCCACCACTTCAATCAGCATGGGGTCCGTATCCCGCGCCATCACGCCCTCGAAGAACACGTCCGAGTGGAGGACGGTCGGCAAATTGCCCACTGCTACCGAGCGGGCGGTCTGTTCGCCATGTGGATGATGGACATCGGTCTGTTACAACTCTACGATCAGACGGGGAACATGCTCGATACGCTCAATCTGCTGAGTCGGCCGGCGGCAGGAGTGCGTAGAGCTGCGTGAGACGGATGGGGAATGCCGGATGACGAATGACGGAAGCACGAAGGAAGGGCGAATGACACAAGCCCGAGGGACGGATTTCACCTCGCATTGACTGCTTTCGTCATTCGTCCTTCGTTATTCCTTCGTGCTTCCGTCATTCGTCATTCGTCATCCGGCATTCCTCTATTCCGGCCGGTTCACGCGACCTGCTTCTGCCGTGATTCCCGCAGCCGGATGCAGCCGCGTTCGAGTTCGTACACGTGATCGGCCAGATAGAGATTGGCCAGCCGGTGTGTGATCATGATGAGGGTCCGGTGCTTGCTGTACTCGGTCAGCGCTTGATTGATGAGTTTCTCGCTTTCGACGTCAATCTGGCTGGTGGCTTCGTCGAGGATCAGGATTTCAGGATCCCGCAGAAAGGCGCGGGCCAGGGCGATGCGTTGCCGCTGACCGCCGCTGAGCCGCTGGCCTGACTGGCCGACGCGCGTGGCATACTGTTCCGGGAAGGTCATGATGAACTCGTGGGCGTGGGCCATTTCTGCCGCCTGCCGCACCTGCTCGTCCGAGGCATGCAGTGAACCGTAGCGGATGTTGTACAGAATGGTGTCGTTGAACAGCTCGGTCTGTTGAGTGACCAGTCCGATCCGGGCGCGCACGTCGTCCAGCGCCAGTTCCCGCAGATCCACTCCGTCCAGCAACACAGCGCCCTGCTGCGGGTCATAAAACCGGCAGATCAAGTGGATCAGCGACGACTTGCCGCTGCCGTTGGCACCCACCAGCGCGATCTTGGATCCGAAGGGGATTTCCAGATTGATGTTCTGCAACACGTAGTCCTGGTCAAGGTAGGCAAACGACAGCTGCCGCAACTCCAGCTTGCTGTGCGGCCGGGCAGCCGCGCGCGGCGCGGGGGGGGATTGGATCAGCGGCACGCGGTCCAGCAGCGGATAGAGCATGTCCGCCGCCGCCATGCCCGCATTGACTCCCGTGAACACGGTGGACAGCTTGCGCACGGGATCGCTGGCACCCACCAGCAGTCCGAAGAACACCATCATCGTCGAGACGCTCAGCGGCGTGTCGGTGATGCGAATCCCGAACAGGTGGGTTTCGTGATACAGCACGAGATAGGCCCCGATGACGATCGTTGTGCCCACCATGCCGATGCCCAGCAGTTCCGTCACGGGGCGCGTTAACGCATTGTAGAACGCCCCCTTCAGCTGCAGCCGCAGCATGTCGCGCGTCGTCCGCTCAAACCGCCGCTGCTCCGTCCGCTCCATGCCGTAGGCCTGCACAGTCTGAATGCTGCCAAAAGCCTCCAGCATCACGTGCTGGAAACTCCGCGCCTGTTCCAGCGCCCGGCGCGACACGGACTTGATCCGCTTGCTGAGCCACACAATCACATAGGTGACCAGCGGCGCGATGATCAACGACAGCACCAGCAGACGCCAGGAAATCAGGCAGGCACCAGCCAGGCAGGCCAGGATCTTCAGCGGCTCACGGATGGCACCTCCATAGACCTCCATAATGCCGTTGGCCAGCATTTCGGTCGTCGCGGAGATCTGCATCGTGAACCCGCTCGTGCCGTATTTGGCGAAGCCCGCCCGGTCCATGTGCATCGCCCGCTCGAAGATCCGCATCCGCGTGCCGCGCGCAATGTTGGTGGAGACGCGCGCAATCAACATCGTGTTGATGAGCATGAACACGTGCTTGATGAACGTGCTCACCATCAGCACCACAATCACGGCGACGACGGTCAGGAAGGGATCGGCCGGGCACAACCGGTAGATGAGCGGCCGCAGGCGCAGCGCGGAAGCCAACGAAGCTTCCTGATTCGACCGCTCACTGGCAAGCTGTGCGTGACGGGCCGCCAGCTGCCGCCGCTCGTCAGCGCCGGCCACCGCACTCCGGGCCTCCAGCGCCGCGATCTCCCCCGCAAGCCGGGCCATGCCCTCTTCCGCTGCCGCGATCTTCCCGTCCACCCAGTGCTGCAGCGTTTCCTCGCCCAGCGTCACCTGGATGACCGGAAACAACGCCCCAATGTTGCCACCCCACAAGGCGGCCACAATCAGCGAACAGACCGTGGCCAGCACAAGCGACCGCCAGTAGCAAAGCGCCTCGCGCAAGGCGCGGCAGAAGTTCTTCATCCGTAACCGTCCCTGGTTCTCGCCCTGTGTCGTACGTCGTCGCGCTGGATGCCCACTCCGGCAACATCCTCCTCCTACCCCCCGGTACGCTGGATCAGTCCGGGCCGGTCGCGCAAACGTCACATCGAACGGCGCCACTCTATCCGAATCCATCTGCCGGGCAAAGAGAAGTTTCAGGCAATTCACCCCGGCAGGGGGTGACAGCCTGATTCGAGGGGTGAGCAGAGACACGTTGCCGGGGCGCGCGGAGCGTGGGCAGGTCGCCCGGACGCGACGGCTGAGTGACCAGCGGCCCCGGGTCGCGGCGTCGCTACTGGTGGCAATTTCCGAACAACTGGAAAACGCGTGGTGGAAAGCCGCCTGTCCGGAACGCAACTTTGCCCACGCGCCGCGGCAGCGGGCTGTTTTGCGAGGTAAACTCGGAAGGTGGGGGTGTCTCGTGAATCGGGACAGCCGGTACGTTACTGTGTTGAAACGTGGTGGTCGTCATGACGTCCCGGCGGGGCGGCGGTGCCTCAACGGGAGACCGTCTCGCGGACGCGCATCGGATCCGTGCGACCCCACCTGAACCTCCGACGTTTGTGCGGCGCAACATGATGTTCCCGTCCTCAAACCCCCTGGCCAATCGCACCTTTGTCGAGTTGCTGCGATCGCGTGCCGAGCAACACGGAGCGCGCACAGCCTGCACGTTTCTGATCGACGGGGAGTCTGCGGAGCGTACCTTTTCGTACGCTGAGCTGGATCACCGTGCCCAATGCATCGGTTCCTGGCTCCAGACGCGGGGGGGGACCGGCCGACCGGTCCTGTTGGTGTACCCGCCGGGTCTGGATTTCGTAGCCGCCTTCTTCGGGTGTCTCTATGCGGGTGCCATTGCCGTCCCGGCCTGTCCGCCGCGGCACGATGGTGATACCGGCCGCATCTGCTGCCTGGTGTCCGACGCCGACGTCTCATTGGCGCTCACGACCCGCGAGCTACTGCCCCAGATTGCCGCCCAGATGAAGGTCGCGCCGCTGCTGGCACGTCCGCAATGGCAGGCCACCGACGAACTTGACGGAACCTGGGCGCGCACCTGGCAGCCGCCGGACGTCAGCGCGGACTCACTGGCGTTACTGCAGTACAAACACACGTCGGGATCGATCGGCGCGCCCAGGGGCGTCATGGTGACGCACGGAAACCTGCTGGAAAACCAGCGGTTGATCACGGCCGCATTTGGGCAGTCGGAGGCGATCGTATGCGTGGGGTGGCTCCCCCTGCATCACAGTATGGGACTGATCGGCAACCTGCTGCACCCGCTCTACCACGGCGGCCATTTCGTGTTCATGTCGCCGGTCGCCTTCGTGCAACAACCGATTCGCTGGCTGCGGGCGATCACTCGCTATCGTGGCACGCTGGCCGGCGGCCCGAGTGTGGGCTACGAGCTATGCGTGAGGGGCACCAGTCCGCACCAGCGTGCGGAGCTTGAGCTCAGTTCCTGGGAGGTGGCCTTCACCGGCGCGGCACAAGCCCAGCACCGCACGCTGCGTGCCTTCGAGGCCGCCTTTGCGCCCTGTCACTTCGCGCATAACGCATTCTGTCCCTGCTACGGCCTCGCGGAAGCCACGCTGCTGGCCACAGGAAACGTGAAGGGGCAACCGGTGGTGTCCCTCCGGCTCGATGCAGCAGCGCTGCGACGACGCCGCGTGGAACTCGCCCCACCTGATGCCGCCCGCCCCAGCCGTACCGCTCCGGACCAGCGCGATGCCCAGCCGATCGATGTGGTGAGTTGCGGGATCCCCGATCCGGCCCTCGACGTGCGGATCGTCGATCCGGGATCGCACGTACCTTGTGAGGCAGGTCAGATCGGTGAGATCTGGATCTCCGGTGCGACGGTGGCCCAGGGCTACTGGCAGAACGCCGAGGCAACTCGCGAGAGCTTCCAGGCCACGCTGGTCCAGAGTGTTGACGACGCACCGACACACGCCTATCTGCGTACCGGGGATCTGGGGTTCGTGCACAACGACCATCTGTACGTCACCGGGCGTTTTGCGGAGCATGCAGAGCATGCGGAGCATCGGGAACTCCTCGCCGCACCCTCGTCGCGCGGCGACTGCCCCACCGCGCCGTCCCTGGCGCGCTGCCTGATGGGGGACTGTCCGGACGGCTGGGCCGCGCCCCTGGCCGGGCCGCAGGTGCATCCGCTCCTGGGACACCGCCTGGAACTGGCCGGGCGGGAACTCATTTACCAGACCGACTTGACTCCGTTGGCATACCTGGCCGATCACCGCTGGGACGGTCTGGCGGTGTTCCCCGCCACCGGCTATCTCGAATTGGCCCTGGCCGCCGGGCGCGAGACCGGGTTCGGCAAGCTGCTGGACGTGCGGGAGCTGAAGATTCGCCGCCCCCTGACGCTCGCGCCCACCGAGAGCGGCCGAGTGCAGGTGGTACTCACACCCGACAGTTCCGGGCTGGCCTGTCGCATCCTGCGGCGCGGGCCGGGCAAGTGGCACACGCACGCCACCTGTCACTTGGAGGCGGAGGGGGAAGATGGTTCCGACGCGGTGCCGGCGTGGGTGCCGCCGCAGGGCGTGCCGCGGGAAGTGGCCGTCCACTACGCGCGCTGCCGGGAGCGGGGGCTCGACTACGGCCCCGCCTTCCAGGGGCTCCAGACCCTGACGGCTGCCACGGGCCAGTCGTGGGGCGTGGTGGCGCTGCCCGCGCACGTCGATCCGCGCGGCTACCTGGTCCACCCGGCGCTGCTGGACGCCTGCCTGCAGGTCACTGCCGCAGCGCTGCCCGCTCAGACGGCGCAGGCCTGGCTGCCGCTGCGCATCGGCCGCTACCGCCTCCTGACCGCGCCGGAGACGCTCACGCACCTGCAAGTGCACACCGTGGCCCGCGCGTCGTCCGACGGGCACAGCCAACTGGTTCACATCCTGGCCGTCGATGCGCTGGGACAGCCCGTGCTGCTGATCGACGGGCTGCAGCTGCGACGCGTCGATCGCGGCGCGCGCCGCCCCGCGGTCTGCCACGAACAATGGATTCCGCAGCGACGTTCCCAGGAGTTGACGCCGGTTGCCCCTGGTGTGTTTTCCGGCGATATCGCGCAGCACGTCGAGTCGCACCGCGCCGAACTCGTCGCCCAAACCGGTTTCGAGCGGCACACCGAGGCGCTTGATGAACTCGAACGCATCTGCGGGCTGTATGTGTACCGCACGCTGGCCGATCATGGCGTTCCGTTTGCGCCCGGCCAGTCGTTCACGATCGAGCAGCTGGCCGACGCGGCCGGTGTGCTGCCTCAGTATGCCCGACTGCTGCGGCGACTGCTCGCCATTCTGGAAGAAGACGACTATGTGCGTGCCGCGGAGGGCAGCTGGACCGTATCGTGCCGGGCGGCGGCGCGCGACACCGACGAGGCACTCATAGCGCTGCGCGCGCAGTGGCCCGCAGCGCACCCCGAGATCGAGCTGCTGCAGCACTGCGCCCGTCAGATGCTGAGCGTCATGCAGGGCCGGACCGATCCGCTCACGCTGCTGCGCTCGGCTGATGGTTCGACGTCCGCCGGTGATCTGTACCGCGATTCGGTGGGGGGGCGGACGATGCGCCGGCTGGTGGCCGAGGCCGTGGCGCGCATCGGCCAGGCGCTGCCCGACGGACGCACCCTGCGCATCCTGGAGATCGGAGCCGGAACAGGCGCCGCAATGGGGGCAATTCGCCAGCGGTTGCCGGCCCATCGGGTGCGGTACGTGTGCTCAGACGCCGCGGCCAGTCTCGTCGTCCGGGCCCAGCAGCGGCTGAGCGACCAGCCGGACGTGGAGTTCCGCGTGCTGGACATCGAGCGTGATCCTGTGCTACAGGGGTGGACGGCACACGCCTTTGATGTGATCGTCGCAGCCCATGCCCTGCATGCCACACGCCGGCTTCGCGACACGTTGCTCCACATTCGCCGGCTCCTGGCGCCTGGCGGGAAACTGATTGTGCTGGAAGGGACCCGGCCGGTGCGCTGGCTAGACCTGACACTCGGCCTGACCAGCGACTGGTGGCGATTCGACGACGCTCCCCTGCGCACCGACTACCCCCTGCTGTCCATCGACGGGTGGCGCCGCCTGCTGGACGAACTGGATTGGGACGCCATCCGCGTCATCACACCGTTTCCGATGCTGAGTCAGGATCGTGAACCGGAGAGCGCAGTGATCGTGTCGCAAGTCGATGAGGTGGTCGCAGATACAGTGGACCAAACGCCCCCTGGCGTGACATGGCGCGATGCCGCCGCGTATGCCTGGGTCGCGCCCCTGGCCGGCCCGCAGGTGCATCCGCTCCTGGGACACCGCCTGGAACTGGCCGGGCGGGAACTCA
>DAISIS010000124.1:9879-12302 GCA_036821925.1 Pirellulaceae bacterium | reverse complement strand
GCCTCACAGGGAGGATGATGGCGCATGGCTAAGCCAGTCTTCGCCGGTTTCCTGGCGTTTCTGCGCGGGCCGCATCTGGCGGGCAACGCCGCGCGGACCTATCGGTGGCACGTGGCCTACGCCGTACTCGATGCGTCGGCGGGGGGCATTCTGCTCAACGCTCCGTTGATCGCCATCAAGAAGTTCCAGGCGGCCAACTGGCACCTGCCGCTGCGCGAGCTGTGTGCGGGGCTGGGCATGATCCTCACCCTGTACCTGGGCAGCCGGATGGCCAACCGCCCCAAGATGCCGTACATCGTCATCCCGGGGGTGACGGCGGGGATCTGCAGTCTGCTGATGGCGACAGCCACAGGCAGCGCGTTCTGGTTCCTGACGCTGCTGGGGATCGGAGCCTTGTTCGAGGTCACGACACGGCCGGCCATTGCCGCGGTGCTGCGGGCCAACTACCCGGTCGAACACCGTGGCCATGCCACGGGGGAGGCGCGGAAGTGGTCGTCCCTCTGCTTTCTGTTGTCCAGTGTCGCGTCGGCTGCCATCCTGCACTTCGCCAGCCGGTATGTGGAGACGGCGGACGGCACGGCACTCACCGGAGCGGTGCACCGCGGGCTGTGGTGGATCACGGAGCGCATGGCGCCGCTGCTGATGGTGCTGGCCGGGCTGTTGAGTCTGGCGAGTTTTGCCTGCTTCCGGCAGATCCATGTCGACGAGACGTCGGCACAGCTGCAGGGTGTGTCCCGGCCCAACACCGCGCAGAGTCTTCGTGAAACGTTCGCCATCCTGACCCACGACCATCGCTACCGCCGGTACCTCGTCGGCTGCTTCCTCGACGGTTTTTTCCAGATGCTCTACTTCCCGCTCATCTGGATCTTCCTGAGCCAGGATCTGGGATTCGGGTACGTCGGCTGCAATGCGCTGATGCACGCGTTGCCGGCGCTCGCCGCCTTCGCTGCCACCGGCTGGCTGGGGCAGTTGTTCGACCGCACGAACCCCTGGATCGCCTGGGGCGGCGTCCGCTGCCTGTGGGGCCTGGACGCGATCCTGCTGGCTGCCACGCCGTGGCTCGCGCTGGCCTTCCCGCCTGCGCTGCTGCTCGCTCCCATCCTCGGGCGTCTGGCGCGCGGAAGTGTGCAAGGGGGATGGTGGATTCTCTGGTGGCAGATTGGAGTCACCTTCTTCGCGCCGGTGGGCGGAGCGACCAGCCGGTACATGGGCATCATGGTGTTCCTGAACGGGTTGATCCGGTTCAGCGCCTCGGCGGCAGGCATGGCCCTCACGGCGCTGGCCGTCTCACCACAGACGCTGCTGATCCTCGGCGGGGCGGGAGTGATGGTCTCGGGCTGCTACTCGTTCTATCACGCAGCCTGGGACCGGCGGCACCGCGTGCCGGCCACGATCGCCGATTTCGAACAGCGGTAACCGGCGTCCGGGATACGCGTCCCGGGGGGGCGAGCGGTCGGGGGCGGCCCGGAGTCGAACGGGCTGAGGCCGCACGGGCAGGGGTCGCACGGGTCGGCACCCGACGGGCAAGGCGGCACCGGCCGTTCCCGTGGCATAACTGGCTCAAGCGGTCCGCGGCCCGGGCCAGATTTCGCGCCGTTCCCGTTGCGTTCCAGCGCCGGCCTGTTCAAGCTGGAGCTTGAAATACTGCTGAGAGATCATCCGGCACCGGGCGCAGCGGACCGTGTTGTCGCTGGATGACAAGTTCGTACCTCGTCACATCGCGCCCGGCTCCACCGGTCTGGAATTGGCGTCCGCCAAGTCGATGGACCGTCCTGACTCATTCACTGTCGAGCACCTGTGGCATTCTGCGAGGACGAATCAATGCGGTCCCGTTCCCAGCATCCGTCCGGCACGCGCCGGCTCAGGTTCGAGCATCTGGAGAACCGCTGGCTCCTCTCCGGTGTCGGAGGTGACCCGAACATTCCCGAGCTGCTGGGTCCCACCGCTGGCACGACGGTCACCACGCCGTCCGTGACGCTGGAGTTCAAACCGCTGCCCGGCTACAGCGGCCCGTATATGGTGCGGCTGCACGACCTGCAATGGAACGGCCAGCAGGCGCCCGGCTTCCGCCATGACAGCTCCCTCCACTATCTGAGTGTGCTCACCTCGGCGAACCGGATCAGCGTGCCGGTGCGACCGGGGGCCGAATACAGATGGTGGGTCCACAAGCCAGATGCGAGCGCTGCGAAGGCGACATTCTCGGTCGACAGGTCGGTCGTGCCACCCGGCGCGCCGGCCCAGCTCAGTCCGCTCGACGGTGCCCGGGTCAACGCGTCCTTTGTGACGTTGGAGTTCCAGCCGCTGCCGGGCTACAGCGGTCCCTATTGCGTGCGACTGCACGACAAGAATTGGAACGGCCAGCAGGTGCCCGGCTTCCGGCACGACAGCACCGCCCACTACCTGTCGATCACCACCACCGCCAC
>DAISIS010000124.1:0-9779 GCA_036821925.1 Pirellulaceae bacterium | reverse complement strand
GCCCACTACCTGTCGATCACCACCACCGCCACCCGCGTGAAGGTGCCGGTCCGGCCGGGGGCGACCTACAAGTGGTGGGTCCACAGGCCCGACTCCGCCGCGGCCCAAGCGACCTTCACGACCACGCTGACCCCCGAGCTGATTGACGGGCGGTATCGCTGCACCTCCCTGGCCGCCTGGTCCGACCGGCACATCGATGTGTCGCAGGCCATCCAGCATTGCATCGACGTGACGCCCATCGGCGCCACGCTGGAGCTGCCGGCCGGCAGGTACTCGATACACCGGCAGATCATCGTCAACCGCAGCATCACCATCACGTCGGTCGGCAAGTCGCTGGATGATCCCATGTGTGTCGACGGCGCCGGCGACTGTGCAACTCTGATTGCCTCACCAGCACTCAACGAGCCCTGGGGCATGCTGAACATGCAACGCATCCAGTCGCTGCACCACATTATCCTGGACGGCAACAAACAGGCGCGAGCCGGCACCCCGGCCTTCTATCACTGCGCCAACGGCACCAACAACCGCTATGGCATGACTGCAGTCCTGGACTGTGACGATGCCCAGATCGTCGGCAATCTGTTCAAGAACGCGCTGGGTGGCACGGCGCTGGAAGTGCGGCAGGACCACGACAACGTACGCATCGAAAACAACAGGTTCGCCAGCAATGGTGTGCACGATCGCCGCAACCTGTGGTCCGACGGACTCACCATTCACGGGCTGACCAACTCGCAGATCATCGGCAATGAGTTCGTGGACAACACCGACATCGACCTGATCCTCGGCGGCTCCCAGAACTGCCTGGTCCAGGGCAACCGGTTCTATCACACCAGCAGCCGATCGGGCGGCAGTTTCGCCGCCTTGATGATCCACAAGTGGCCCACCCGCTCGGCCGACTATTCCGGTACGGAAATCTCATTCAACATCATCGACGGCGGCCCGGGCAGGAATGTCGGCACCGGAATCTACGTTGGCTCCGAAGGATGGTATCCGGGGACACCGCTGGGTTGGAGCAGCGGGAATCCCGTCCGGGCCTCCATTCACCACAACGAGGTCCGGAACACGAAAAGCGGCATGTACGTGGCAGCCGAAGGATTCGCGATCTTCGACAATCAGTTCTCCAATGCGCACGGAGTGAGTTTTCCGTCGTCCGGCAGGGTGCTGACGAGCTCCGCTCCCATCGTCGTCTCGCCAACCGCAGCAGACATCGATTTCCACGGTGCCGATCAGCACCCGGCCACGCGCTCGATGTTCGAGTATCAGTCGTGGATCAACTGCATTCCCCACTGGGCCATCTGACCGACGGGATCGGGTTCCCGCCTGCGAGCGCACCCCTTGCGGCTCATCTCTGCTTGCCTGCCGGGCAGCTGGACACGCAGGCCGAATGGCCGAATACCGGTCCCGCTCACCAGCGGAAGAAGCGGTAGGGGTCGTCCCACTCGACCGGCACGTCCAGATACAGTCCCTCCAACCAGCGTCCTTGCGCCGGGTCGGGGATGGGATCCATGTGCACATCCGCGATCCACAGGCGGCCCGCGTCGCTGTACCAGATCTGGAATCGCGTCTTCTCCTGCACCGTCTCGGTGGCCTGGACTTCAAAGCTGTAGCGTTGCCACTGCGGCCCCGGCGAGAAACGCTGGTACGCGACCAGCGTCTGCCAGGTCGCCATGTTCGTGACGGTGACTGAGACGCTGTTGCGGGCGAGCCCCTCGGCGCGCGCCTGAAAGCCAATCCGATACCACTGGCCCTGCGTGACCGGGACATCGTGTTGCGCCAGCATCGTGGTCGGCGGGTCCTGGTCAGCGACGCCGGTGGGCGGGCAGGAGAGGGCCATGCACCGGGCGACGTCCCCCTGCGTCAGCTCTTCACGCCTGCACGTCGCCTCCGGACCGGCCGCGGAGCATAGCCACTCGTCGGGGACGCCGTCCGCATCGCTGTCGGCCGCGAAGGTGCCGTTGCGCACGACCGAGGCACCGGCGTCTTCTGGGACCGGCGTGGAGAATCGCGTAAGCAGCGGGGTCGTGCCGGCCACGCCCATATTTCCCAGCAGACGTGTGATGAGGAAACAGGTACGGCGATAGGTTCGTTTGAGGTTGTGTTGTTCTGCATCGGCGCGCCCCAGTGCCGGGTCCACGCTCTCAGGTGGCAGCTGGCAGAAGACCACCTGCGTGCGTTCGGCCAGCCCCAGGATCCCGTCCCCTACGACCTGGGCCCCGGCCGACACCAGGGGTACTTCGCGCGGCGCCGGGTGGTGGACATCGGCCGGACTGATGCCGGCGAGCAACGAGCCCGCGCCGAACGGTGCGAAATGCGCAGCGATATGTTCCGCGCGCTTCATGCTGACCGGGGCTGGCAGAAAGGAATTCGCTTCGTCCGCTTCGAGCCCCAGCGCCAGCAGGTGCCCGCCCGTTTCGAGCCACCGCCGGATCGACACGGCGTGTTCGGCAAGCTGACGTCCGCCACCAGGCCCGACGATCAGGACCTCGTCAACCGCCGGCTCGCCACCTCGATACCACGGCACCGGTATGCCGGCCGCTTCCAGGTGCTGCCGCCAGGCAGGATCACCCGCGTAGGCAGCCGAGCGTCGCGGCACCGGCTGCCAACTGGCTGTGTAGCGCACCAGATTGCGGACCAGCATGTCGGCCGCCGGGTCGCGTTCGGTGCGTCCCGTGACATCCAGCTGACAGAACACGACCATGCCGCGGCCTTCACGGTACTCGGCCAGCGGACTGTACTGGAGGCCAAAACCGCCGTCGAGGATCGGCAGGAAGTCGCCGCGCGCTGGCTTCTCGATCAGCGCTGACGCGACGGTTCCGCGATTGCCGCAGCGCCACACGCGCGAGACGGGAAGGCCGCACCAGCGGACCGTCGGCGCGTCGCCGAAGTGCGAAGTCGCCAGATACTCCAGTCGCGGCGGCACCAGCGTCGCTTCCCCTCGCCAGTCGCACAGATGCTGCGCGCCGAGTCCCTCCAGCACCGGATGATCGGGAATCCGGCAGAATACGCGGCGCAGTCCGTACGTGGCCACGCGGAACCCGAAACGCTTTTCCAGCACGTCGGGTGACTGTTCAAACAGCACGACCTTGAGCCCATCCCGCACTCGGGTGATGTCCGGCGCCGGCCCTCCGACGGTGAGGGCGTTCTTCCCCACGACCAGGATGTCCGACGCCGCCAGCTGCGCATCGGCATCCACTGCGACATACGGGATCTGCAGCGCATCGCAGAGCGCCCGCGTTTCGCCCCGGGGGTCGAACAGCGCGACGCGTGCCGCAGCTGACTCCGCCGCCGGACGCGGCAGCACGTCGATGCAGAACGAATCCTGCTGCGTCTCCCCGGTGTGGAAACGGACCTCCGCACGCAACACATACTGGCCGGGCGCCAGCTGGTCCGGCAGCGCCAATGCGAGCGGCGTTCGTTCCTGCTGTCCCGTCGGGAGGGCGTACTCGCACGCGCCGGTCAGCCTCTCCGGCAGGTCGAGCGACCATGCGCAGGAGCACTGGACTGTCTCCCGCGAGTTGTTGATGACGATCAGCTGTTTCTCGACCGTCTCACCCGGGCAGAACACATGGTCCTTGCTGGTGAAGGCCGCCGGCTTGCCCGCGAGGTAGGCCAGCAGCGGCCGGTTGTTGGCCAGCAGCGCCTCGGCGGCCACCGTAGGGAGCCAGTCAGATCGGTTGTAGGACAGATCCATGGCCTGATAGCGGTCGTGGATATAGTCCGGGCTGAACCCGGGCCGCTGCAGGTGCTGCCAGTCCACCGGCAGTTCCTGGCGGCCCCGGTCGACGCCGGGACGCAGCGTCCAATAGTGGGTGTAGTCCCAGGGCGAGTTGGCCGACAGCTCCCACGTGCGGAACGCACGCCAGTTGTCAGCCAGGTACTGCGCGTACACCGGGTAGCGTTCGGTGAAATCGCTTGAGCCCACGTGATGCGGATAATCCCAGCGATGCCAGCGTCTTCCGGCGCGAAACTGCTGCGCCTCCCAGCGGAGGTTTGCCTTCTCGGCGTCGCTGATCTGGTAGGCCGGATCGCCCAGGAACTGGGCGTTCCATTCGGCCACGCAGAACTCCCACGGGACCAACGCGCCGCCAAACTCCCGCTGGCCCCGATACCAGCCCCGGTACAGCGTCCAATCCCACGACATGGGCACGCTGTACTCACAGGTGAAGAGCGGTTTGACACCGCGGGTCGACCAGTGCTCGAACCAGTCCGACATCTCCTGCACAGGGGTGAAGTTCGCATAGAAGTTGCACGTGTGCAGCGCGCCGAGGTTTCCCGACGAATGATGGTAAACGACGCGGCTGGAGTCGAGCCGCCTGATGATCGCTTCCGCGCGCAGCGCCCGCGTCACATTGCGTTGGGACCACTCGCCGCGGCGATCGTGAACACCATCGATCAGGTCCGGGTTCATATCCTCCCCGTACCCGGTCGCATTGTGGCTGGTGGCATAAGCGACGACCGACGGATGATTCTGCGCGACGCGCACGTAGAACGCCGCATGCTGTGCGTACCCGTTCGCCTGCTCCGCGTCGGAGCTGTCCCAGTCATAGTGGCCGAAGTGCGGCTGGGAGAGCGCCACCAGCATACCGGCGTCATCTGCCGCGCGGAGGATCTCTTCGAAGCTCAGGTGCGTACCCGGCTCGCAGCCGTAGTTGTGCGTGTAGACGAAGTTGATGCCGCAGCTGGCCAGCCGCGCCAGGCTCTCGCGCGCACCGGCGTACGTCGCCCACGCTGCACCGACCTGCGCGTTGTCCAGCGGCACGGAGGAGAGGAAGATGCGGGTGCCGTTCAGATAGAAGTCGCGGCCGTCGATCCAGAACTCGCGGAATCCGAACCGCCGGGGCAGGCTGGCATCCAGCGTGTGACCGCCCGCGTCGCGCAGTGCAACCTGGAGTTCGTACATGTGCTGTGGTGTGTGGAGGTCCCACAGCTTTTCGGGCAGCCAGGACTGGCTGACCGTAATGCGTCCCTCCTGCAGCCGCCGCGCGTCGAACGGTGCGCTGGTGAACTCCTGCACGGTGCGTTCTCCCTCCAACACGCGCAGCTCCAGCGTGTACTCTGCATCGCCCGCCAGGCTCTCGAGCGCGACATCCGCCTGGATCGACGCCTGGCGGACGGAGGTCACCACCTTCACGTCCGTGATGCGTGGGCCGGCAGGCATGCTCGCCAGATACACGTCCCCGCACAGCCCGCGGCGCGCCACCGTCCCCTCGACTTCGCGCGCCGACGCCGTGTCGTTGTAGGACAGCATGACACCCTTCAAGGGCATGGCCACCACTAGCATGCTCAGCATCTGCCGCCTGCCCGGTCGGCAGACCGCCGTGAGATCCAGCTCGCCACCCGGATAACGCAGCGTGCCGGCCGGCTGGCCATCCACCAGCACAGCGGCATGCGAAAACAGGTAGTCGGCCTGCAGCACGATCCGCCGCCCGGCCCACGTGTCCGGCACCGTCACCTCCCGCTGGTACCAGGCACCGCGCACCGCGCCCAGCCGCACGTCGCCCCAGCTCGGATGCGGATAGACCGTCTGGCAATCCTTCTGCATGTAGTCGGTGATGCCGGGCCAGCAGCCTGGCACCTTGACGTGGCCCCAGCCGGCGGCGGGCAGCGCAGCGGCCGGGTCGGGCGCCGGTTGCCAGCGCCACAAGCCATTGATGCAGACGCGTTCCTGTGTTGCCGTCGACTCGCGCCAGGCGGCCGACAGATCCCAGACGGCCTGCACTCCGGCGGGCAACGCCGCAACGGTCTCGGCCCCGGCCGCATCCCGCGGCCAGGCGCCGCCCATGAGCCCCAGCGCCACCCACACAACCCCCGGGAACGGGCACACGCGACAGGCAAGCCGCCAGACGTCTCTCATTGCTTGACACCCCGATTCATGCCAGTTCGTGCTGTTCGCGGTTGCAGCGTCTGTGACGTGCGCGAGGTTACCTCCTTGCGTCTCAGGGCTCTACAACCAGGAATTGAGCTGACTCTGCCGGGACGGTTAACGCCACGGCAGCACCTTGTTCCACAGGCCCCATCGCCTGGATATCTCCCGTCTCTGGGTCCCAGATCGAGGCGCTGCCCGAGTGCGGGGTGGTCAGCGTGCCGGCCACGCTGTCCGCCCCGGGGTTAGCCACCAGGAGAAAATCGCGCCCTGGTTCCTGCCGGTGCAGCAGGCGCACGTTGGGGGATCCTTCCCAGCGCACGGCGCGCGGCGCGCGCTGGTCGATCCAGGTAATCACATCGCCCAGCGCACGTGGTTGCTGCGCGTGCAGCGTGTGCGCCGGGTACGCCGCCAGCAGGGCCGACACTTGCTCCGTCACACGCGCGTCATCGCCATGCACCGGCGACTGGCACGGCAGGGTACCGATCCAGACCACGTTGCCGCCCGACTCCAGGAACGTGCGCACCTGCGCCAGCGTGCCAGGCTGGATCATTCGCATCTCGGGCAGCACCAGTGTGACAAACGACTCACCGGCCAGATGCAGCCGCCCGTCGCGGACCACGGCCCGCTGGAGCAGTTCCTCGCTCAGGCAGTCGAAGTCGCGCTGATTCTTCAGCAGTTCGTGGCACATGTCGCGAAACACGCGATCGATTTCGATCGGCTCCGGGTTGCGGTCCATGTAACGCTGGAAGCCGCCGCCGTCGGGCGGTGTATAGGCCGCCCAGACGGCGCGTTCGGGGACCAGCACAGCGACGTCCGCCACGTGCCGCCCGCGGCGCGTCAGGCAGGCAAGTCGCCCGGCGAAGTCGCTCAGCGCGGCGTAGTCTTCAGCCGACAGCGCCCGCTGGATGCTGTAGGTGGTCATGTGCGTAATGCCGCCAGCGAACTGCCAGGCCGCCACGCCCAGCACCTGGCGCAGAGACGCTGTTTCGGCCAGCGCAAAACTCTCGGTAAACGTGCCTTGCTTGCCCATCAAGTGCGCCACCGAAGACGCCATCTTGCACGAGAAGTCCTCGGGGACCGGCACGGCCGTTCCATTCCAGCCCCCCATCGTGTGATAGGGGGTGGCGCCCAGCAGGTCGACCCCCGGCAGATCCATGCGGGCCCAGTTCTTGAGCATGCTGCCGCTGAACATGACATGGAACAGCAGCGATTCTTCCAGCAGCATATGGCCGCTCGAGGCAACACCCAGACGGCGACACGTCGTCTCGAGCTGCCCGAAATAATTCTCCGCGGCCAAATCGCTCTGCACGTCGTAGAAGTCGTGGCGGAACTTGCCGGTCGCCGGCCCCACCGGGTGAAACAGGGCGGGCAGTGCCGATCGCAGGTTGTAGCCCGTCTGCCGGCGGAACCGCTCCGGCAGTTCGTCGCACCACTGGACCATCGGCACGCATTCCGGCGCTCCGCTGCTCCAGTGCTCCGCGCTGCCGAACTGCGGCTCGTCGGTAAAGAACGCGTAGACGTCGGCCAGCTGCTGGCCCAGCTCCATCGCGTAACGGTCATGCGTCAGCTCGATGAAGCGTGCCACGGCGCAGCGGTCGAGCATGTTGACGTTGCGGCGCGGGATGTTGTGCCGCCGCCAGGTGTCAGGCTGAAATCGCTCGCACAGGCATACCAGCCACTCGCCGGGCGGCGTCTGCCAGGCGTGCGTGCCGCCGGCGACCACCTGATCGGTCAAGTCGATCGAACCGGTAAGGGTGGCGTGTCCGGCCTGAACGGGGAGGGCCACACACGATTCTACCTGCGCGTGCTCGGACACGATCTCGATCGTTGCGCCGGCCGCGCCGCGAAACGTACGGCAGCCGACGACTTCCACCTGGAATTCAGGGTGTCCTTCCAGCACGCGTCCTCCGGCGCTGCAGCTGGGATAGCCCAATTCGTCGTACAGCCAGACCTCGAGTCCCTGTTCCCGGAACCGCGCGACGGTGTCGCGCAGGCGGGCGAACTGGTCGGGGTCATCCAGATACGTGGGGTTGTTCCACGGCTCCTCGCCGCGGTCTTGGCTCCCCGGCCGGACGCCGCCGTCAATGACCGCGCCGCCGGCGCGGCGCGCGGTCAGCCACGGGAGCGTATCCGGTGTCCTGAGCGGCGATGCGTGCATGATGATTAACGGGCGGCAGGCCGGCGGCGGAGCGCGAAACGCCGCGCGCAGGGCACCCGCGTCGTCGTCACCGGCAACCGCGCCAGCGCGCCCGCCGCAGCAGACGCCCAGCAACAGGGCGACGCACACCCGCGTCAGGCGTCGCACGGCTGGAGCAGCGGCAGCGGCGCAGCGGTCGCCCCACCACGCGTCCGGCCATGTCGTGTGCACACCGCGTGGGCCTGGAAACGCCATGGGGTTACTCCCGATCGCGAGTCATCGAGTTGTGACCATCACATGCCCCGTTCGTCCCCTGACGGACCGTACAGGGCCGGGACCGGAATGTCGTTGAGCCGCAGGTACACGCACAGGTGCGCGCGATGGTGCACGTTATGATTGAAGACGAGACTGCGCAGCACGGCCCCACGCGGCATCGTGAAGACGACCTGGCCGCCGGCTAGCAGCGTCCAGGGCTGGGCCAACTGCTCGTCCGTAGCCGCCGCAATCACCGCGCGAGCCGCCGCCAAGTTCTTGTCGAACAGGTCCAGGATCTCCTGGCGGGAGGTCGGCGTGGGGGTACGATGGTGCTCGCCGCCAGGCGGATCGACGTCTATCGAATCCTGGTTCAACACGACGTCTGCCCAGGTCGGCATGTCGGCCAGGTGCATGGCCACCCACCCGATCGTGTTCGATTTCTCGTGGACCTTCCAGGTCAGCTTGTCTTCCGGGATCCGCTCCAATACCTTCCGGGTGTTGGCCATTTCATGGTCGAACTCGGGCAGCAGCGCTGCGCTCATGCTCATGGGTTTCTCCAATGCCGTGCGAAAGTCGCCCGCATGCCTGGACAGCACCAGCAGCGACAGGACCAAGGCGGCCGCAGCCAGCCTGGACGAGGCTGGCCGCCGCCCACGATTTCCCTCGGCGAGCTGGCCTACACCTCGAGCTTCGTGTGGGTGAGCCAGAGGTCATGCAGGTTGCAGTAGGACGTCACGAACACGTTGGGCGACTTGGCCAACGTCTCCAACTTGATCTCGTAGGTCGAAACCGGCTTGTCGTCAGCCGAAAACGTCTTGGCACCCAGCACCTCGCCGGCCTCCGTAATGATCGCATGCCGCACGATGTAGTGCGCAGCGTTCATCCCGTGCTTGGTCTCCACCGTCACCTTCAGAACGCCTCCCTCCCTGACGCTCGTAACCACCGGCAGGTGACTGCCGTCCTTTCCCTTCCAGACGCCTGGCCGTTCCTTCGTGTAAATGATGTTTTCGGGGATTTGGTCGAGTTCTGCCATGGATGTCGCCTCCTGAGCCACCGCAGCAGCGCCGTGCCTGGAGAGCCAGGAAACCAGGATCCCCGCTGCCGGGCCAATCGCCAACAGTTTCAAAAAGTCACGCCGACCACTCATACCAACTCTCCCGTGATTTGAAAACCTGGGTCCACCAAAATCCTCGCACTTCGATCACCCGCAAGCATAGGAGAAAGACCAGCTGCGGGCAACGAGCGGCGCAGATCGGGAGCTGTTTCGACCTGGCCCGGGCCCTCTGCCGCCAGAACGCTCTTGAGCACCCGCATGTACGTCCCGGACTGCGATCGATCGGAGGCTCCTGTGCGCAACCGCCCTAGACGTAACCGGGCCGTGCGCGATTGGATAACAGGTCACCGGGGGCCAGGACACTTGGGATCTGTCGGCCCGGCACCGGGCACGAGCGGCCGGGAGACTGCTCAGCGTGTCTCTAACTCCTGTTCAGCCTGGGGTTTTGTGCCTGTTGTGTCTTGTCT
>DAISIS010000123.1:0-12362 GCA_036821925.1 Pirellulaceae bacterium | reverse complement strand
GAGCCGCTCTTCAACGGGCCGTCCGCTGCACGGCTGCCGGGGATCAATCAGCTCTGAGGATCAGGCGTCCCCTGTTTTCGGAGCTGATTCTGCACGCTCACAAAGAGCATCCGCAGTTCGTAGAGGAACTGTTGCAGGAGTCGGTCTTCGCCGGTGGTGAGGTTGCCCTTGGTCTTGTCCGCCAGGATCTCGAGCGTGTCGATGCAGTGTTTGGCGAAGGGCAGATTGACCATCACTTTGTCTTCCCCGGGGACGGGGGCTTGCCCCAGGGCGACGGTAGCCTGGGTGGCCAGGGTTGTGACGAGCACCGCGAAGGAGGCGGGAGGCATCGGCCCTTCTTCTGGCTGGGCGTCTGGCTTCGCGCCGGCATCCGCTGGCTGGCCCGTGGCGGTCTGCTTCTGGGCCAGCTGCTCGCGTTCGGCCTGCACCTGGCTTTTCCAGTCTTCGTCCACAATGATCTTGGGTTTTTCGATTTCGGGTTTTTCGCTGCCTGGGTCGTTCATGGTTCCACCGTTTCGATCGGTTCTCGGTCAGGGGGTCGTTCCGGCCGCAAGGCATGGCGTTCGAGGGCCGCGCCGATGAACCCGGCGAACAGCGGATGCGCTGCGGTGGGTTTCGACTTGAATTCGGGATGGAACTGGACCGCCACGAACCAGGGGTGGCTGGGCAGCTCCAGGATCTCGACCAGAGACCCGTCCGGGCTGAGCCCGGAGAACGCCATGCCGTAGGCGCTGAACTGCTGTCGATACGCGTTATTGAATTCATAGCGGTGGCGATGCCGCTCGGAAATCGTATCGCTGCCGTAGTGCGTGTGCGCCCGGCTGCCCGGCGCGAGCCGGGCCGGATGCGCGCCGAGCCGCATCGTGCCCCCCTTGTCGATCACGTTGCGTTGTTCGTCGAGCAGGCAGATGACCGGATGCGGTGTGTCTTTGTGGAATTCCGTCGAGTGGGCGCGCTCCAGTCCGACGACCGTGCGGCCGAACTCGATCGCCGCGCACTGCATGCCGAGGCAGATGCCGAAGAACGGGATGTTCCGTTCGCGCGCGTAGCGGATGGCCTCGACCTTGCCCTCGATTCCCCGTTCGCCGAACCCGCCGGGAACCAGGATGCCGTCGTAGCCTGACAGCACGCGTTCGGCGCCTTCCCGTTCGAGCGCCTCGCTCAGCACCCGTCCGATCCGCACCTGCGCGCGATGCTGCACCCCGGCGTGGTCGAGCGCTTCGTAGATCGACTTGTAGGCGTCAAAGTGTTCGGCATATTTCCCCACCACCGCCACGCTGATCTCGTGCTGCGGGTTGCGCAGGCGGTGCAGCAGCTCGCGCCAGTTCTCCAGGTCGAGCGGCTGGGCCGGCAGCTGCAGGCGCGAGACGATCAGGTCGTCCAGGTTGTGCTCGACCAGGCTCAGCGGCACCTCGTAGACCGAGAAATCCTTGTCCTTCTCTTCGATGACGGCGTCGAGCGGCACGTTGCAGAAGAGCGCGATCTTCTCGCGGTCCTCGCGCGCCAGCGATCGCTCGGTGCGGCAGATCAGCACGTCGGGCTGGATCCCGATCTCCCGCAACCGCCCCACCGAGTGCTGAGTCGGCTTCGTCTTCAGTTCGCCGGCCGCTTTGAGGTACGGGATGAGTGTCAGGTGGATGTAGAGGCAGTTCTCCCGGCCGACGTCGAGCGACATCTGCCGGATGGCCTCGAGAAACGGCAGGCTCTCGATGTCGCCGACCGTGCCGCCGATCTCCGTGATGACGACATCCACCGTGTCATCGCTCAGCTGGCGGATGACCTGCTTGATCTCGTTGGTGATGTGCGGAATGACCTGGACGGTCTTACCCAGGAACTCGCCGCGGCGCTCCTTCTCGATCACCGACAGATAGATCTGCCCCGTGGTGTAATTGGCAGCCCGCGACAGCGGGCTGTGGGTGAACCGCTCGTAGTGCCCGAGGTCCAGGTCGGTCTCGCTCCCGTCGTCCAGCACGTAGACCTCGCCGTGCTGGTAGGGGCTCATCGTCCCCGGGTCCACATTGATATAGGGATCCAGCTTCTGCAGCCGCACCCGCAGCCCACGCTGCTCGAGCAGCATCCCGATCGAAGCACTCGTCAGACCCTTGCCCAGGGAGCTGACCACGCCGCCCGTTACGAAAATGTGTCTGGCCATGATGGGATGGCATCTTAGCAAATCGTCGTGCGACTGACAAAGGCCCGGTAGTCGTCCCAGGTATCAATGCCAATCGTCGGCTCGTCGATCACCGAGACCAGGATCGTCCTGCCCGCGGAGAGCACCCGCAGCTGCTCGAGTTTCTCCAGCTGTTCCAGCGGGGAGGGGGGCAGCCTGGCAATCTCCAGCAGGAATTCGCGGCGGTAGGCGTAGAGCCCCAGATGCTGCAGGAAACAGGGCGGGTCGCGCTCCAGCAACGCGTCGTCCCATTCCCGCGCACGCGGAATCGGACTGCGGCTGAAATACATCGCCTCCCCGAATTGATTGCACACGACCTTCACGCACGCCGGATCCTCCAGCTGGCTGCGGCGGCGGATGGGGGTGGCCAGCGTCGACATCACAGCCTGATCCTGCAGCTCCAGCATCTCCACGGCCCGGTCAATGGCCTCCCCCGATATCTCGGGCTCGTCCCCCTGCACGTTCACGAAGATGTCCACGTCCGCCATCGACCGTGCCACCTCCGCCACCCGATCCGTCCCGCACGACGCCTGCGGGTCAGTCAGCACCACGTGCCCGCCAAAACGCCGGACCTCCGCGGCAATCTCCTCGTGGTCCGCCGCCACACATACGCCGGCCGGAAGCGTGGCTCGCATCGCCGCCTCGTACGTGTGCTGGATCAACGGCTTGCCGGTTTCTCGCAGCAGCAGCTTGCGGGGCAGACGAGTCGATGCCAGGCGTGCCGGAATCACAATGTAGCTGCGTTTGCGCCCCACCCGCGACCCACTCGATCCTTCCATCTTCGCTTCTCCTGTAGCGGTCATCTGTTTTGTCTGGGTCCCTGTGTCGTCTGGGTCCCTGTGTCGTCAGGGTCCCTGTGCGACGCTCCGCCGCCGCGCGTTCCGCGCCGCCGGACACGGCATCCCGCCGGGGATGCGCATCCGCATGAGTAGAGCAGAATGGCTGCGAAATCCGAACCCCGATCGGTGTCCGCCGCGCGAAGTCGTGCCATGGGCAGACCGGGCCTTGCCCCCGGGCGGTCTCCGAGGGCCGGCGATCGCCGCAACCGGTTCGCGTACGCACCCCCAGACGGTCCGGTGCGACACCCGGCCTGCCGCAGCGCGCTCCTGAGCCGTCCCTGGTCCCGCCCCGCATACCTGATACGATTCGTCCAGCCACTCAGGGAGCCGCCCACTTGTGCCCCCCCGGGGGGCCGTGTCCGTCGCCGGCATGTTCTGTATCCCACAATTGTAAGTCCACTGTGTCGTGCCGGGCGCTCCGCGGCGGGCGTCCGGGCGCGGCAGGCGTTGGTGTTGTACAGGGGATGGAAACGGAGCGGATCAGCGATGTGCGGAATCGTAGGCTATGTCGGGACGCGCGGCGCTCGGGACTTTCTGATCGAGGGTCTGCGCCGCCTCGAGTACCGCGGATACGACAGCGCCGGCATCGGCACGCTCACGCCGGCCGGCCAGATCGTCATTTCGAAGACGCCCGGACGCATCGACGCGCTGGCGCAGCAGATGGCGGCCGGCGATGCGGACGGCACGATTGGCGTCGGTCACACGCGCTGGGCGACTCACGGCCCGGCCACGCAGGTCAACGCGCATCCGCATTGTGACGGAACAGGGTCGATCGCCATCGTGCACAACGGTGTGATCGAGAACTTCCGGTCGTTGAAGGAGCGTTTGCAGGAGAGCGGCCACGAGTTCGTGTCGGCCACCGACAGCGAAGTGATCGCTCATCTGATCAGCGCCTGCCTGGCGGAGGCGCTGGAGGAACACCGTGCCCGCCACAGCGCGGACCCGGGGCACGAGGTGCTGCGGACCGCCGTGATGGAGGCGCTGGCCCAGCTCCAGGGCACCTACGGACTGGTGGTGATGTTCCGGGACTATCCGGACGTGCTGATTGCCGCCCGGCTGGGCAGTCCGCTGGTGGTGGGCATTGGCCACGGCGAACACTACGTGGCCAGCGATCCGTCGCCGTTGGCCGGCTATGCCGACCGGATCGTCTATCTGGCGGACCATCAGGTGGCGGTGATCACGGCCCGGTCGGTCCGGGTGACGCATCGCGAACAGGGCCAGATCCAGCCGACGATCGAACCGCTCGAGGTCGACACCAGCCGCGTGGAGATGGACGGCTTCCCCCACTACATGCTGAAGGAGATTTTCGAGCAGCCGGAGGCGCTGGAGAACGCGCTGCGTGGGCGGCTGAGCGATGAAGATGCGACGGCCGTTTTCGGCGGCCTGAATCTGGCCCCCCGGGAGCTGCGGCGGGTCAATCGGATCATCCTCACGGCGTGCGGCACGAGTTGGCATGCGGCGCTGGTTGGCGAGTATGTGATCGAGGAGCTGGCCCGGCTGCCGGTCGAGGTGGAGTATGCCAGCGAGCTGCGATATCGCAACCCGCCGGTGGACCACGGTGCGCTGCTGTTCGCCATCACGCAGAGTGGTGAAACGGCCGACACGCTGGCGGCGCTGCGCGAGATGAAACGCAAGGGGCACCCGACGCTGGCCATCTGCAACGTGGTGGGCAGCACGATCGCCCAGGAAGCCAACGGCGGCATCTACCTGCATGCCGGCCCGGAGATCGGTGTCGCGTCGACCAAGGCCTATACCTCACAGTGCCTGGCGCTCACCTTGCTGGCGCTCTATTTCGGCCGCCTGCACCACATCAGCTACGCGCAGGGACATGCGATCATCAAGGCGCTGCGCAGTCTGCCCGACAAGATCCGCGAAGTGCTCCAGACCAACGACCACGTGCGGCAGATCGCCGGCCGCTACTGCCAGTACGACAACTTCCTGTACCTGGGGCGGCAGTACAACTTCCCCACGGCGCTCGAAGGCGCACTGAAGCTGAAAGAAATCAGCTACATTCACGCGGAAGGATACCCGGCCGCGGAGATGAAGCACGGGCCCATTGCGCTGGTCGACGAGCAGACCCCCAGCGTCTTCATCATGCCGCCCGGCTTCGTCTACGACAAAGTGATGGCCAATCTGGAAGAGGTGAAGGCCCGGGGCGGGCCGGTCATTGCCGTCGTGGCCGACGAGGACACACGCGTGGAGTCGCTGGCCGACGAGGTGATCCGGGTACCGACCGTCGACGAATTCCTCCAGCCGCTGCTGACAATCGTCCCGCTGCAGCTGTTGGCCTACCATATCGCCGTGCTCCGCGGCTGCGACGTGGATAAGCCCCGCAATCTGGCCAAGAGCGTGACCGTGGAATAGCCGGCCCGCCGGTTGCCCGCCGGCCGCCGACGGTGCACAATAATCACTCACGCCGACTTGTCCCCACCAGATAGGAGGTATGCCCATGCGCGCCTGGTACATCCTTGCGACCATCTGCTGTGTTGTTCTGCCCTTCTTCCTGTCCCCCGCTGTGGCGGCGGATGCGGTCGTTGCGAAACGGGTCGTCCGTGCGGACAGCGGCGGTCCGAACCTGCTGCGCGCCGAAGCCTGGCACCCGTGGCAGGCGGGATTCGAGGTCGAGGACGGAGCCCTGGTGTGCGACAACGGGTCCGACGTGGACGCGCAGCGCGGCGCGAGCCAGCAGGTGGTCCTGGATCAGACGCGGGCGGAACCGATTGTGGCCACGGTCGCCAGCCGGGCGGAAGAGGTGACGGGATCGCCCGACAACGACTACGCACTCTACCTGGACCTGGTCTACATGGACGGCACGAATCTGTGGGGACAGACGGCCGTATTTGACATCGGTTCGCACGACTGGCAGACGCGGCAGGTGGTGGTGGTGCCCGAGAAGCCGGTCCGCTCGGTGTCGGTCCACCTGCTGCTGCGGCGGCACGGCGGCAAAGCCTGGTTTCGCGACCCGGTCCTGCGGGTGCTGGCCACCCCGGCCGGTGCGACGCGGTTCGACGCTGTGGCTGTCGTGCCGGAAGCGACTGGGGAGGCGGGCTTCCAGGTGCGCGATGTGGCGGCCGACAGCGACTACGTGCAGATCGACAAGCAGGCGCTCAATCTGGAGCTCGACTGCCAGTCGACCCAGGCTGGCGACGTGACGTTCTTCGACGTGACCTTGACCGACCGCTCCGGAAAAGACCGCGCGGTGACGCTGCTGTACGTTGTGCCTGTTGCGCCGGCCGGCTTGTCCTGGCTGGACCATCCGCGGCTGGCCACGGCGGTCGAGCCGGGTGGCGAATACGCCTGCACGTCGCCGTTTGCGGAAGTGGGTTCCAGCGGGCGCATGTCACGCTATCCGTTCGGTGCCGTCGCCTCCGCTCAGCAGGGTGACGCGTTGGGGATCGACATGCAGCACCCGGCCTTCTACCGCATCGGCTACAACGCTGGCGTGGGCGAACTGTTTCTGGC
This sequence comes from Pirellulaceae bacterium, assembly GCA_036821925.1. Taxonomy (GTDB): domain Bacteria; phylum Planctomycetota; class Planctomycetia; order Pirellulales; family Pirellulaceae; genus JAAYDI01. The sequence goes on along the minus strand of DAISIS010000123.1, from coordinate 5,891 downwards.
CTATGACCTCGGCCTGACCCCAGAGAAGCCCAGCGCGCACGTGCGGTTTTGCCGGTTTCCCTTCGCGCCGGCGCAGCGTTTCCGCGGGGCGCTGGCCCGCTACTACGAGTTGTTCCCGGAGGCGTTTCGCTGCCGCACTCCCGAGCAGGGATTGTGGATGCCCTTCGCCCGGATCAGTCGCGTGGAAGGCTGGGAGGATTTCGGGTTCAAGTTCAAGGAAGGGGACGACGAGACGGACTGGGACGATCAGCACGGCCTGATCACCTTCCGCTATACGGAGCCGTTGACGTGGTGGATGCGGATGCCCGAGGACATGCCGCGCACGATGGAGGCTGCGGTGGCCCAGGCGCGGCGCCTGGCGGAGGAGGGGAAAGACCGGCACGCCCAGGCGTGGCTGACCAGCGTTTATCACGACCGTGCCGAGCGTCCGGTGGCCCGCCTGCTGGACACCCCCTGGTGCAACGGCGCGGTGTGGAGCATGAACTCCATGCCGGACATCCCGGGCGCGCCGAATGATTTCGCGGTGAAGTGGAACCCGGAGCTGAAACAGCGGCTCTACGGTCCGCAGCGCCGTGCGGAACTCGACGGCGAGTACGTCGATTCGAGCGAAGGGTATGTGTCCGACGAACTGGACTTCTGCCGCGCTCATTTCGCGGCGGCCCGCACGCCGCTGTGCTTCTGCGCCGCCACGCGGCGTCCTGCCATCCTGCGCGGACTGATCGCGTTCGAGTACGTGCACCAGCTGGCGGAGGATGTGCACGCGATGGGCCGCCTGATGATGGCCAATTCCACCCCCGGCCGACTCTGCTGGCTCGCGCCCAGCCTGGAAGTCATGGGCACGGAGATGGACTGGAATCCCAACGGCACGTGGCAGCCGATGAGCGACGCGGAACTGCTCTACCGCCGCGTCCTCTGCAAGGGCAAGCCATATTGCTTCCTCATGAACACGCGTTTTGAGGACTTCTCGCACGAGCTGGTCGAACGCTACATGCAGCGGTCGCTGGCCTACGGCATGTTCCCGGGGTTCTTCAGCCACAATGCGTCCGAAGGACACTATTTCACTCGTCCCGAGCTATACAATCGCGACCGGCCGCTCTTCCAGAAGTACGTGCCCCTGTGCCGCCGTGTCGCAGAGGCGGGGTGGGAGCCCGTCACACGCGCGGCGAGCGACGCGCCGCAGGTGTATGTGGAACGCTTCGGTGAGCGGCTCTTCACCGTGTTCAACGACAGTGCGGAATCCCACACGGTCACGGTCCGCTGGGAATCGCCGGACGTCCGCCGCGGGCGCGAACTGGTCGCCGGACGGGAGTTGACGTGGCAGGACGGCAGTGTCACCTTTGCGCTCGGCGCCGAAGACGTGGCCGTCATTGAAGTGAAGTAGGTGCCGCGGACCGGCGCTGTCCGCCCCGCTCCAGATCTGGCCGACGGCTATGGTAGAATGGTCCCCGGTGGGCCTGGTCGATGTTACTGGCTTTGCAGACGGAGTCTTTCATGTTGCGACAGATGCTTCAGGGGTTCGCGGCTTGGACCGCACTGGCAGCTTGCGGCTGGGCGTCAGATGGCGGGAACCGCCTGACGTATCTCGACCGCCCGATCGATCCCTACTACGTCAACCTGGCGTTTCCGCGGCTCATCACGCCGCAATGGGTGGGCGAAGAAGGAGTCGAGGCCGTGGTGGTCCTGGCGATCGACGACCTGGGCAGCGAGCGGATGGAGCTCTATGAGAAATTCCTGCGGCCCATTCTTGCCCGCCTGCAGCAGAGTGGTGAAGGGGCGGGGATGAGTGCCATGACCAACCTGGTGGATCCGCATTCGCCGCAGCTCACCCAGTGGCTCAGCGCCGGGCTGAGCATTGAGACGCACACGGCCAGCCACCCCTGCCCGCTGCTGCAGCGAGGCCAGTTGCAGCAGGCAAAGGCCACGTTCGACCAGAGCCTGGACCGGATTGCGTCGATTCCCGACTACCACCCGGTCGCGTTTCGCATGCCGTGCTGTGACTCGATGAGTTCGGTGAGCCCCCGGTTCTTCGCGGAGATCTTCAACCGTACCACGCCCGAGGGGAGATTCCTGCTGCTCGATACGTCCGTCTTCCAGGTCTTCACGGCCGCTGACCCGGACCTGCCGCGCGAGTGCGTCGTGGACGAAGAAGGTCGCGACCGGTTCGCCAAGTACGTGCCGACCGACAAGCAGATGGTGAATGTGGTCGAGAACTATCCCTACCCGTACGTGATCGGCCGACTGTGCTGGGAGTTTCCCACGCTCATGCCGAGCGATTGGGACGCGTACCACTACGTGATCGGGCGGCTGGGTCGAGACTACCCGCTGCTCACACCGGACGACTGGGATGCCCTGCGTCTCCAGGGAATGTGTAACCCAGAGACCGTCCGCGACATGCAGCGGGCGATCGATGCGGCGGTTGCGAAGCGGGGGGTGTTTTCGCTGTGTTTCCACCCCCACGGCTGGATCAAAAACGCGCAGATCGTCCAACTGATCGACCATGCTGAGCGGCAGCACGGCGGCAAAGTGAGGTTCCTCAGCTTCCGCGAAGTGACCCAGCGTCTGACGCAGAATCTGCTCGGCGGGCATCCCCTGCGCAATGCGGCGGGCGGCGACAACGGCGTGCGCCTGCTGGATGTTGACAACGACGGCTTCTTGGATGTGGTGGTGGGCAACGATCAGGCTCGGATTACCCGCCGCTGGGACCCCGCGTCACGCCAGTGGCAGGAGACGGCGTTCCCGGTTCAGCTGGTCACCGGCGGCAGCCAGGGGCAGGCTGTGGAGACCGGCGTCCGCTTCGGGGTGCTGCGTCCAGACGGGCAGGCGAGCGTGCTGGTGCAGGCAGAACAGCAGGGAGTGTGGCACTTCGCCGACGGACGCTGGACGCCCGCCGACACGCTGGTGCCGCCTGGTCCCACGTCGGTAGCGGGACGGGATCTGGGGGTCCGCCTGCGGGATCTAGACCTGGATGGTGTCTGTGAGCTGATCGTAGCGGCGCCGGATCAGCCGGCCGTCTACCGGCTGGCGGATGCAGGCTGGGAACGCCTGCCCTGGACTCTCCCGAGCGGACTGGCGCTGGTCGACCCTGATGGACAAGACCGCGGCCTGCGCTTCGTGGACCTGGAAGGGGACGGACACAGTGATCTCGTGTTCTCCGGACCAGACCGCAGTGCCGTGTATGCGTTTGCTTCGCTGCAGGACGGGTGGGCGCGCCAGCTCCTGGATGTCCCGCGCACCGACGCGGCCGCGCTGCCTATGATCGTCCGCGCGGACGGATCGAGCAACGGGGTGTGGTTCCGGCACTGCGACATGTGGCTGCAGAACGAAGATACGGGCGGCGTCACACCGTTCCACGTCGACCACCGGCGGCTCCTGGGCCAACCTCCTGCCCCCGAACCGGAACCGACCCCAGCCGCCAGCCGCTGACGAGGCGAGCGGACGACCGACGCCTGACGACCGGTGCGTGACGACCGGTGCCTGGCAGAGCGTTCCAGTGTGCGCTTTCCGATTGCGGCCGGCTGGCCAGACCACCACAATAGACACTGACAATCGCTGTCGCGTGATGCCCTGTGGACCTGCGGGGGTAGTTCAGTCGCATGCCGGACGTATTGCCGCTCTATACGATCGTGTTGGCCGCCGGCAAGGGCCGGCGGATGCGCAACCGGTACATGCACAAGGTGTGCTTCGACGTGGCGGGCATGCCGACGATTGTGCGGGCGCTGGACACCTTCAATCGGCTGGGGGTGACTCAGAACGTGGTGGTGGTCGGGGACATGGCCGGCCAGGTTGTCGAGACGGTCGGCGAGCGGTTCTCGAATGTCGTGTTTGCCTACCAGGCTCAGGCGCTGGGCACCGGTGATGCCGCCCGCTGCGGGCTGCAGGCGTTGGCCCCGGTGGCCGACGATGCGCGCGTGCTGGTCGTGGCGGGGGACAAGATCATCGACAGCGGCGTGCTCGCCCGGCTGGTGCAGGCGTTTGACGCGGCGCAGGCCGATCTGCAGATCCTGGTGACGCCGGCGGAACTGGGGGGGGAGTCGGCCGGGCGGATTCTGCTCGACGCGCAACACCGCCCGGTGGGCATTGCCGAAGTGGCGGACATCCGGTTGCGCGCCTGCCGCGCCGCCGTCTACGACTACCTCCGGTCGATGGCCCAGCCCGTCTTGCCGCGCGCTGCGCTGCAGGCGATCGTCGCGCAGCACGCGTCCCGGCCCGGGGTGCTCGACGCCATACTGGAAGGAGTCGCGGCGGGGGAGGGGCCGGAGGGGGACAACGCCGGCTGGGTGGACCGGGACGGGGCGCTGCAGGCGCTGGAGCGGCTGCCGCGCACCTTCGAGGTACCGGGGACGCGGGAGGTGATCGCGCCCCCGCAGGCGTTGGCGTCGGCGCTGCGGAATGAATCGGTCTATCTCGTGCGGAAAGGGGCGCTGGCCTACGGGCTGCAGCACATGGGCGTGGACAACGCGCAGGGTGAACAGTACCTCACCGACGCGATCGGAGCGATTCTTTCGGCACGGTCGGATGCCGGACGGCGTTTCACGGCCGGGTACGTGGCGACCACCAGCGCGCACGACGTGATGTCGTACAACAATCCGGAGGAACTGCTGCGGATCACCGACTACTTCCAGGGACGCCGCCAGCAGTCGCTCAGCGACCTGCGAGCGCGTCTGGGGGCGGAGTCGTGTCGCACGGTGCAGCAGTGGCTCGATCTGTTTCCGGCCGAGGGGCAGCTGCGGCCGGCGGTCGCTGCAGCGCTGGCCGCCAACTATGGCGACGACCCGCCGCTGATCGCCGAACGCCGGCGGGCCTGCCGCGAAACGCTGCTGCGCTTCGGCCAGGAATTCGGCAGCGCCCGGCATGCCATCATCGTCCGGTCGCCCGGTCGCATCAATATCATGGGGCGGCACATCGACTACCAGGGCGGGCGCTGCAACCTGATGGCGGTCAACCAGGAGGTGATCATGGTCGTCGCGCCGCGCGACGACGACCGCATCGAGATGCGCAATGTGCGTCCGGACCTGTTTCCCGACGCCTCGATCTCGCTGGGACGACTCGTCAGCCAGTTGAACTGGGACGACTGGCTGAGCTGCATCAACAGTGTGGAGCTCGAGCGCCATCTGCGGGAATCGGCCGGTCGCTGGAGCCTCTACATCGAGGCGGCGATGCTGCGGATGCAGATGGCGTTTCGCGACCGGGTGCTGCAGGGGATGGATGTGGTGGCGCAGGGGAACATTCCGGTGGCGGCCGGCATGAGTTCCTCCTCGGCGCTGGTCGTCTGTGCGGCGGAAGCGGCCGCCGCGCTGCACGGTCTGGAGGTCACGCCCAGCCAGTTCGTGAACTTCTGTGGCGAGGGGGAGTGGTTTGTGGGGACGCGCGGCGGCAGCGCCGACCACGCGGCCATGAAGTACGGCGCCAAAGGGACGATCAACCACGTCACGTTCCACGAGTTCGAACTGCTGGAACAGATCCCGTTCCCCGACACGCACCGGATGGTCGTCTGCAATTCGTTCATGCAGGCGCAGAAGGCGGCCGGGGCGCGCCAGGCGTTCAACTCGCGCGTCGCCTCCTACGCGCTGGGTGTGGAACTGGTGCGGATGCGGTTCCCCCAGTACGCGCCGCTGGTGCGGTTCGTCCGGGACATCGACACCGACACGCTGCGCGTGCCGCCCGAGCAGATCTACGAGGTGCTGCTCGAGCTGCCGGAATCCATGACGGCCCAGCAGGTCCGGCAGGTGTTCAGCACGCACGCCTCCTGGCAGACGCTGGCACCCCACTTCGCGCACGTGGCCGCGGAGCGGGTCTATCCGGTGCGCGGCGTGATGTGGTTCGGCATTGCCGAATGCGCGCGAGCGCGCGCAGCGGCCGGCTGCCTGAAGGCCCGCGACATGGCGGCGCTG
>DAISIS010000122.1:9589-12436 GCA_036821925.1 Pirellulaceae bacterium | reverse complement strand
AACCATACGATGTTGGGAATCCCGACCAGGTCGATCAGCACCGCGCCGCACAGCTGGTACCGTGGCCGGCGTCGTGCGACTCCCGGCCGTGATGCCGTCGTCCGGCACCAGGCTGGTATCGCCCAATACCATCTCGACGCGATCCAGCGGCACACGCAGCTCCTCGGCGGCGGCCTGACTCAGCTCACCCCGCGCCCCCTGACCCATTTCAATCTTGCCACTCAAGACCGTAATGATGCCGTTCTGCCCCACGTGAATGCGCGCCGCCACCCGCGTCGCGCCCCCTGAGCCGGAACCTCCGCGCCGCTGCCCAGCGGCCGGCCGCGCCGCAACCGACACGAGCAGGCCGGCACCCAATACCTGCACAAAGCCCCGGCGATCCAGCCGGCACTCGTCCAGCTGGCACTCATCCAGCCAAGTCTCCTGCGCAGCGCTGTCCGCCGGCTGCCGGCCATCGTCACCGCCGGCTGATCCGGACATGGGACTCTGGGGTCTCGGAGAGGTCTGGGATCTGGGTGATCGCTGTGTCATTGCTGCTCACCTCCCGGCTGACCCGCCGCACGCGCGATCGCCCGCAGGATCTGAGGATAGCTGCCGCAACGGCAGATGTGTCCGTCCAGCGCTGCAGCCATGTCAGCAGACGCCAGGTCCGACTTGTGCTGCAGCAGCCCGACGGCTTCCATAATCATGCCCGGTGTGCAGAACCCGCACTGCATGGCCCGCTCCGCCACAAACGCCTCCTGGACCGGATGCAGCGTGGGGCCTGCCGAGAGTCCCTCAATCGTCTGGATCTCCGCGCCGTCGACGTCCTCGATGGCTGTCCGGCACGCCTGCGTAGCCTGGCCGTTCACCAGCACCGTGCAGGCGCCGCAGTGTCCTTCGCCGCAGCCGTACTTGGTACCTGTGAGTCCCAGGTCTTCGCGCAGAACCTGCAGCAGCGGTCGGGTTCCGTCCGTGACCAGCACGTGCGGTTTCCCGTTAATTCCGACGGATATCGACTTGGGCATCAGTATCCTCCTGGCTCTCGCGTGATGGGCGACGGCACGGCAGCCGCCCGAACAGTCTGGCCCGGGTTTCCGTATTGTCTAAGGAGCTGCCGCTGTCCACAACTCGGAAAAATGCCCACGGCAGACAGATTCCCGGAACGTCCCGCGGCCCGCACAGCGCGAGTCCGCCGGCAGTGCCACCCGTGCTGCACCGGCTTGTCAGTTCGCGCGCGGCGCGCTATAGCTTTGTTCGGGCGCGCTGGCCGAACGAGTTCTGCATCCTGTTAGCTGGAGGCACTGCCGTGGTCCGGTTCCTATCTCTGACCCTCGCGTTTCTCTGTCTAGTCCTGGTGCTCGGTGGCAGTTGGGATGCGGCCTGCGGGCAGCAGACCGCACCGCCGAGGGAGGCCCGGGACCCTGCAGTCGAAACGGCGGCGGCCGGCGAAACGCGCGCTGACGCGGAACCGGACGTCGCCGCCGTCCGCGCGGTCTCCGAGTCACTTGTCGCCGCCTATAACGCGGGTGATGGTGCCAAACTGGCTGCCTGCTTCCTGCCGAAAGCCGAATTGGTCGATGATGCGGGAAACGTGTACAGCGGATTGGAGGAGATTGCCGCGATCTTCCAGCAGTTCCGTGAGGAATTCCCGAACGCCACGATGGAACTGGCGATTGACTCCATCCGTCTGGCTGGGGATCGGGTGGCCGTGGAGGACGGGACCCGGACGGTGAAGACCGCAGATGCTACCGCCGTCAATCACTACACGATGCTGTACGTCAAACAGGACGGGCGGTGGCTGGTCGCTGCCGCGCGTGAGACGGCGGCCGATCCGGAACCAACACCGCACGACCGGTTGCAGCCACTGGCCTGGCTGGTGGGAGATTGGGTGAACGAGAATCCGGCATCGGCCATGGCGATCTCCTGCCGTTGGGCGGACAACGACAACTTCCTGCTGGTCGATTTCCAGGTCCGGGTCGAAGGGGAGGTCGTGATGGCCAGCAGCCAGCGGATCGGCTGGGATCCACAAGCACGCCGTTTCCGTTCGTGGGTCTTCGATTCGGATGGCGGATACGGCGAAGGGCGGTGGACGCAGGTTGACGGCAGGTGGATCCTGCGGTCTACGGCCACGCTGCCCGACGGCGATTCGGGATCTGCCACGATCTACATCGAACCGCTCGACAGCGACAAGTTCCTGATGAAGGGATTCGACCGGATTGCGGGCGACGTGGCGCTGGCGGACTTCGAGGCCACGATTGTGCGCAAGCCGCCGGAACCGGCCAAGTGACCCGGTCGGCAAGACAGTGACCCAAACACCCAAACACCCAATCGGCGAGACAGTCGGGCCGTCGCACGTCACCGCGCACTCACGCCCTGCACAGGCTCCATCCAACAGGTACCTTCCGATGAAACGACGCTCGCGAAATCTGGTGGCTCTCAGCACGGCCCTTGCCTGTCTCGTTGCGCTTGCCAGCAATCCACCGGCGCTGTCCCAGGGCGGGCCACAGGGGCGAGGTGGCGGAGCACACCGCAGTCCCGGCCATCGGCCATCCATGGGGATGCCGGGCAGCGGGCACCAGCCGTCCGTGTCCCGCGCTCGACCGACTGGTCCCGCTGCCGGATCGCGGCCCCCGGGCCGACCCTCAATCTCCAGCGCTGCCGGCCGGCCGCAGCCCAAACCACCCGTCAATCGGCCGTCCATGGGGGGCGTCGCTCCGCTCCCGCCCCAGCGGTCGGGAGGGCCGGCCACACCGCGTCCAGGCGCGCCGGGCGCCCCGCGACCGGGCCCGGACACGGCTGCGGGCAAGCGCCCTGGGCCGCCCTCGGCCGCTCGACCCCCGCAGTCTCCGGTCGTGCCTCGGACTC